>DATGZZ010000569.1:0-2880 GCA_035296945.1 Reyranella sp. | reverse complement strand
AGGCCGGTCTGCATGTCTGACAGCGAGACGGTGACGCGGTTGCCGCGGTTGTCGATGATGGTCCAGCCGCGCAGCAGCAACGGATTCTCGCCAAGACGGACGATCACCTTGCCCTCCTGCGGCTTGCGCGCCTGGCTCATGGTCGCTTCCAGCATGCCGTTGGCCCGCTCGAGCTTCTCGACCTGCAGGTCGCCCGAGAGGACCAGCGGGTCCTTGACCAGGAACGAGGCGGCCGTCCAGCCGATCGGCCACTGGCCGAAGTCGCGCGTGGCGTTGTCCCACATCGTGACCTGCCGGCCGTCGGCCACGATCTTGAGCTGCGAGGGCGCGTCGTACTCGAAGCGCATACGGCCAGGACGGCGCACGTAGAGCGTGCCCTGCACCACCGAGCCGTTCGGGTTGCTCTGCACGAAGCGTGCTTTCAGCGAGCGGATTCCGTTGAAGTACTGCTCGATCTGGGGAACGCCGATCCCGCCCTGCTGGGCGTGGACCGGAAGCGTCGCGAGCAGCGATAGGACGGCGGCGGACAAGGCAGCGAGAAGAATGCGCATGGCGGCCATATGTTCTCCGAATACGGCGGAATCAAGCGTTCCAATCCGGTAAACGCCCGTTTACCATGCGGCAAACCGACGGAGGAACCTTTCATGCATGTCGGAATGGCGGCTGTCTTCCAGAACACTGGCCGGGCGCTCAGCGACCATCAGATCTATCTCAATGAGCTTGCATTGGCCGACATGGCCGAGCCGCTGGGCTTCGAGTCGATCTGGTCGGTCGAGCACCATTTCACCGACTACACGATGTGCCCCGACGTCGTGCAGTTCCTGTCCTACATGGCCGGCCGCACACGCAACGTGAAACTCGGCTCCATGGTCGTGGTCCTGCCGTGGCACGATCCCATGCGCGCGGCCGAGCAGATCTCGATGCTCGACCACCTCTCGGGCGGCCGCATGATCCTGGGTCTGGGTCGCGGCGCGGGCAAGGTCGAGTTCGACGGCTTTCGCCTCGACATGGGCGACAGCCGCGAGCTGTTCGTCGAGTACGGCGAGGCGCTGCTAAAAGGCCTGGAAAGCGGCGTCATGGAATATGACGGCAAGCACTATCGCCAGCCGCCGACCGCGATCCGTCCGGCGCCGTTCAAGAGCTTCCGCGGCCGCACCTATGCCGCGGCGGTCAGCCCCGAGAGCGCGCGCATCATGGCCAAGCTCGGCGTCGGCCTCCTGATCATCCCGCAGAAGCCGTGGCGCGAGGTCGAGAAGGAGCTCGCCGAGTACAACACGCTCTATCGCGAGATCAACGGCACGGCCGCACCACAGCCGATCTCGGCCGGCTGGATCTTCATCGACCCCAGTGCCGAGCGGGCGCGCGAGATGGCGATGAAGTACATCGGCGGCTACTACCGCACCGTGCTCGACCACTACCAGTTCGGGGCTGCGCACATGAAGAACCAGCGCGGCTACGAGTACTACGCCAAGATGAACGAGAAGCTCGCCGTCTACGGCGACCAGAAGGCGATCGAGTTCTTCGCCGACCTGCAGGTCTACGGCACCCCCGAGCAGGTCCACGACAAGATCATGACCATCCACAAGCAGACCAACAATTCGGGCTTCGTCGGCGTGTTCTCCTACGCCGGCATGGCGCACGAGGAGGCGGCGCGCAACATGCGCCTGTTCGCGCAGAGCGTGATGCCGGAGCTGAAGAAGTTCGATGCCGGCGCCGCCGTCGATCGGTCGCAGCCGCTGCCCGACCTGCGCTACGCGGTGGCTGCCGAATAAGGAACACATCGGTCAGCGGATCCAGCTGGCGGCTTTCCTTCGCCAGAGGCCTTCGATACGGTGGGCCGTTGTGAGCGCAGAAGAAGAAGACATGGTCGGCGTGGTCGTGCCGATGCTGAACGCCGAGCGTACCATCGCGGCCACCCTCGACAGCATTTGCCGGCAGACGTATCGCAAGCTCGATATCGTCGTCGTCGACGACGGATCGACTGACAGCTCTGTCGCCATCGTCGACGGCAAGATCCGGCAGGATCGGCGGGTGCGGATGATCCGTCAGCCGAATGCCGGCGTGGCTGCGGCGCGCAACGCCGGTGCGGCCGGGACCGCGGCGGCCTTTCTCGCCTTCGTCGACGCCGACGATCTGTGGGCGCCGACCAAGATCGAGTTCCAGCTCGACGCGTTGAAGCGCGGCGGACCGCAGGTCGGGCTGGCCTATTGCTGGTTTGCCAGCATCGACCAGAGAGACCAGGTCGTGTCGTTCGGCCCCCAGCCGCTGTTCGACGGCGACGCCATGGCCGCCCTGTGCGAGAGCAACTGGATCGGCAACGGCTCGTCGCTGCTCGTACGCCGCTCCGCCTTCGACAAGGCAGGCGGCTACGACACCGCCCTGCGCGCCCAGGGTGCCCAGGGTGCCGAGGATCTGCTGATCTGCTTTCGCATCGCCGAACACTTCACCTTCGCTGTCGTACCGCGCTACCTCGTCGGCTATCGGGTGCGCCCGGACAGCATGTCGCATGATGCCCTTCAGCTCTTCCGTTCGACCCGGCTGGTGCTGGCCGAATACCTCGGCAAATTTCCCCAGCATGCCGCCAAGCTCGATCATCACCTCCAGGCCGCCCGTCAGTGGTACGCCTACCGCGCCGCCGCCGCCGGCCGACACTCCGACGCCCGTATCCTGATGACCGAGGCGCTGCAGCATCGCCCTCTTGCGGCGACCTGGCACTTTGCCGGCGTCGCCTTGGGTATCGCCCGCGGCCGCCTGCAGCGCCGGCTGGGCCGGCCGGCGCCGCTGCCGCGGTACACCGAAACGATCTGGTGACCGGCCTGAGCGGCCGGCAAGGCACGCAACTACTATTTGCACCGCAGGGTCATCTCGACGCCCGGGTCG
>DATGZZ010000568.1:0-2407 GCA_035296945.1 Reyranella sp. | reverse complement strand
CGGCGAAGCTAGCGGATTAGGCGTTCTGCCCCAACACCCCACCTCACCCTGAGGAGCGCACGAAGTGCGCGTCTCGAAGGGTGAGCGACAACGAGACTGTGGCCCACCCTTCGAGACGCCGCGCTACGCGCGGCTCCTCAGGGTGAGGTGGTACTCGTTTGCCCTGCTCTCTACTCCGCCGCCTTCGCCGCCGCCGAGAAGAAGCGGTTCTCGGGCCGCGGCAGGCCGAGGTTTTCGCGCAGGGTCTTGCCCTCGTATTCGGTGCGGAAGATGCCGCGGCGCTGCAGCTCGGGCACGACGAGATTGACGAAGTCGTCGAGCCCGCCGGGCAGGTAGGGGAACATGACGTTGAAGCCGTCGGAGGCGCCGGTCGTCAGCCACTCCTCCATCTGGTCGGCGATCATCTGCGGCGTGCCCATCATGGCGAGGCCGCCATAGCCGCCGAGGCGGCCGGCGATCTGGCGCACCGTCAGGTTCTCGCGCTTGGCAAGCGCAATCACCCGCTCGCGGCCGCTCTTGCTCTGGTTGGTCTCGGGGATTTCGGGCAACGGCCCGTCGGGATCGAACTTGCGCGCATCCTGGCCGACGGCGATCGACAGCGCCGCGATGCCGCTCTCGTAGCTCACCAGGCTGTCGAGCCTGGCGCGCTTTTCCTTCGCCTCGTCGAGCGAGGAACCGATGATGGTGAAGGCGCCGGGCAGGATCTTCAGGTGATCGGGATTGCGGCCGACCTTGGCCGCGCGGCCCTTCACGTCGGCATAGAAGGCGCGGCCGGCCTCGATCGGGCCGCCGGCGGCGAACACCACCTCGGCGGTCTCGGCGGCGAGCTGGCGGCCATCATCCGAGGCGCCGGCCTGCACCATCACCGGCCAGCCCTGGATGGGACGGGCGATGTTCAAGGGTCCGCGCACCTTCAGGTACTTGCCCTTGTGGTTCAGCACATGGAGCTTGGCGGGATCGAAGTAGATGCCCTGCTCGACGTCGCGGACGAAGGCATCGTCAGCCCAGGAATCCCAGAGGCCGGTGACGACGTCGAAGAACTCGCGGGCACGGGCATAGCGCTCGGCGTGCTCCATCTGCTCGTCCATGCCGAAGTTCAGCGCGGCGTCGGGATTGGAGGTCGTGACGAGATTCCAGCCGGCGCGGCCCTCGGAGATATGGTCGAGCGAGGCGAAGCGGCGGGCGATGGTGTAGGCGGGCTCGAAGGTGGTCGAGGCCGTCGCGATCAGGCCGAGGTGCTGGGTGTGCTGGGCGAGCGCCGGCAACAAGGTCAGGGGATCGAACGAGGTCACCGTGGCGCTGCGCTTCAAGGCCTCCATGGGCATGTTCAGCACGGCCAGGTGATCGGCCATGAAGAAGGCGTCGAACTTGCCGCGCTCCAGGGTCTGGGCGTAGGCGATCAGCGCCTTGAGATTGAAGTTGGCATCCGGCGTGCCGCCGGGATAGCGCCAGGCGGCGGTGTGGATGCTGACCGGGCGCATGAAGGCGCCGAGCCGCAGTTAGCGTTTGGAGCTCATGGACTCCAATCTTGCCCCTGCCGGGCTGCCCGACAAGGCGGCGTCGGACGACAAGAACTAATTCAACGGCTTTGTTTCCTCATTCAGACGAGCCAATTCGCTTTCACACGATCGCGGGGTGCTTCTTGTCCGTGCCGGCGGCGTGCTCCCAGGCGCGTGCTACCTGGAACAGGGTACTTTCCTCGAAGTAACGACCGACGAACTGCACCGACAGGGGCAGCTTGTCGACCGACAGCCCGGCCAGCATCGCGAGCGCGGGATGGCCGGTGACGTTGAACGGCGTGCGCGCTTGGCGCGGATAGGTGCGGTCGACGTCGGCCGGCCGGTCGATGCGGCAGGGCGGGTCCATCGAGCTGGCGCAGAGCAGCACATCGACCTGGCGGAAGGCCGCCTCGACCTCGGCGATCATCTCCAGCCGCCGGCGCTGCGCCTGCACATAGTCGCCGGCGTTCATGAAGGCGCCGGCCATCAGGCGGCGGCGCGAAAGCTGGCCGTAGTCGCCCGGCCGCTCGCGCAGCCAGGGACCATGGATCGCCCAGGCCTCGCTTTGCAGGATGACGCGGTTGACCGCGCCGAACTCGGTGAGCGTCGGCAGGCGGACCTCGCGCACCTCGGCACCCTCCATCTGCAAGGCGCGCGCGACATGGTTCAGGGCCGCCGTGACCTCGGCCTCGGCCGGCGTGTCGACCTCATGGAAATGGCGCACGAAGCCGATGCGCAGGTCACGCACGCCGTGATCGAGGTTGGCGGCATAGTGGCCGTTCACCGAGGCAGCACTTCCGGGATCGAGGGCATCGTGGCCGGCGATCGCCTGCAGCATCAGCGCATTGTCGGCGACGGTGCGCGTCATCGGGCCGATATGGTCCAGGGTGAAGGACAGCGGAAAGACG
>DATGZZ010000567.1:0-3500 GCA_035296945.1 Reyranella sp. | reverse complement strand
CCACCGACAACTGGACCGGGCTCTTCAAGCCCGGCGAGAAGGTGCGGCTGCGCTTCATTAACGGCTCGGCCATGACGGTGTTCGACGCCCGCATTCCCGGGCTGAAGCTCAAGGTAGTGCAGGCCGACGGCAATGACGTGGCTCCGGTCGATGTCGACGAGTTCCGCATCGGCGTCGGCGAGACCTACGACGTGATCGTCGAGCCGCGCGAGGCGCGCGCCTACACCATCGAGGGCCAGTCGATCGACCGCCGCGGCTTCGCCCGCGCCACGCTGGCGCCGCGCGAGGGCATGGCGGGTCCGGCGCCCGTGCTGCGGCCGCCGGGCGTTCTCGGCACGGCCGACATGGGACATGGCAGTGGTGGCCACAGTGGCATGGACCATTCGACGATGGACCATTCGAAGATGGACCATGCCGCGATGGGCCATGCGCCCGCCGCTGCATCCGACACGTCAGGCCTGGTGCATGTGCCGCCGGTCGATGCGCCGGCCGGCGCCAAGGTGTTGAGCTACACCGATCTCAAGCGCCTCGACCGCAGCTATGCGCTCAATCCGCCCGATCGCACGATCGACATCCGGCTGACCGGCAACATGGAGAAGTTCATCTGGTCGTTCGACGACCGCAAATACTCCGAACAGCCGGTGCTGAACTTCACTCAAGGCGAGACGGTGCGGCTGGTCTTCAAGAACGAGACCATGATGAACCATCCGATCCATCTGCACGGGCTCTGGATGGACCTCGACAACGGCGCGGGCGAGGCCCGGCCGCGCAAGCACGTGGTGATGGTGCCGCCCGGCCGCACCGTCGCCGTTACCGTGCAGATGGCGGAGGTCGGCCGCTGGCCGTTCCACTGCCACTTCCTGTTCCACATGATGACCGGGATGTTCCGCGAGTTCGTGGTCCATCCGCGCGGCGCGACGCTGCCGGCAGCCTCGCCGGCGCCGATGACGGGAGGCGGCCATGCGCATCATTGATCGCGTGTGCCTCGCGGCCGCCGCCGTCGCCCTGGCGATGCCGGCCGCTGCCATGGACGACCAGGCGACCTACTGGCGCTTCGACGGCCGTGCCGAGAAGCGCATCTCCGGCGTCGCTCCGGCCACCGAGTGGGCAGCCTCGGCCTGGATCGGCGACGATTCGACCAAGCTCAGGCTCTACAACAGCGGCATCGTCGGCGATTCGGGCCACATCGACAACGAGGGCGGCACCAAGGGCATCGACAGCCGCTTCTTCTACAGCCGGCTGATCGCCGACTTCTGGGACGCCAAGGCGGGCGTGTCGTTCACCGTGTTCGACGAGGGTGTCACGCGCGCGGGCTTCGTGGCCGGCGTCGAGGGCCTGGCGCCCTACGGCATCCATGTCGATGCCGTGCTGGGCGTCAGCCAGACCGGTGTGGTGAGCGTGCGACTCGATGCATCGTACGATCTCATGCTGTCGCAGAAGCTGATCGCCCAGCCCTACCTCGAGGCCATGGTGGCCTCGCAGAACGATCCCGCCATCCAGCTCGGCAGCGGCCTGTCGCGTTTCGAGGTCGGCTTGCGGCTGCGCTACGAGATCACCAAGGAGTTCGCTCCCTATGTCGGCGTGAGCTTCGAGCAGTTCACCGGCAACACCGCAGGCTTCGTGGCGGCGTCCGGTGAGCCGACGTCGCTGGTGCGGGCACTGGTCGGCCTGAAATTCTGGTTCTGAGGAGGACGTCATGAAGACATGGATGGCAGCACTGGCGATCGTCCTGGTGGGCATCGCACCGGCGGCGTGGCCGCAGACCCACCAGCCTTACGCCGGCATGCAGGCCCGCCCGGTGAAGGCGCTGTCGGACCAGCAGATCGCCGATCTCAGGGCTGGCCGCGGCATGGGACTGGCGCTGGCCGCGGAGTTGAACGGCTACCCTGGCCCCATGCACGTGCTGGAGCTGGCGACGCCGCTGGGCCTGAGCGACGACCAGCGCGCCAAGGTGGCGGCATTGTTCGACGCCATGAAGCGGGAAGCGGTGCCGCTCGGTGAACAGTTGATCGCGGCCGAGACTGCGCTCGACCGTCGGTTCGCCGACAAGACGATTACCGCATCGAGTCTGGGTGAAGCGACGCGTGACATCGCCCTCCTGCAGGGCGAACTCAGGCTGGCTCATCTGAAGTACCATCTGGCCACGCTCGAACTGCTCACTCGGCAGCAGGCTGCGCAGTACGCAACCTTGCGGGGTTACAACGGAGCCCGACACACACCGGGCGAACACGGCCGCCACTAGTCTAGCTCGTCGCAGCGGTTGGCGGGGTGCGGTTGCCAGCATTGCTGGCACTCGGCCGCGCCCACACAAGGAATGGCGTGGTCACCTGAGCGACCCGCCAGATAGACCCCTCTATGGAGCCCAAAAAGTCGCAAAAACAAAATCCACGTCACTAACCGCAGTTCTTGACACAAGAGAACGTTAGTTATATAAACGGGTCGTGGCGTTGCTTCTCCGCGTTGTCGCTCTTTGCATCGTTTATCCGAGACCAAGAGGCGCGGCAGATACCGCCCGGCCCGTCCGGCTGCCTGCATCCGACGGGCCGGGCTCAGGGAAGAAGGCCCAACTCGTTGACGGCAGTGCATGCAGGCTCGTCTGCCGAAGCTATTGCGGCTCGATCCTGGCGATCTTCACATACTCCGCCCACTTGGCGCGCTCGTCTCGGTCCTGGGCCGCGCACTGCTCGAGGGTGAGCGGACGCGAGTTCAGCGCGAACTCGTCGGTCAGCCGTTTGTGGATCTCGGGCAAGGTGATGGCCTCGTTGACGAGCAGGTTCAGCTTTTCCTGGACCGGCCTCGGCGTTGCCTTCGGCACGGCGACCGCGAGGAAGCCCGTGGTGGTGAGGCCGGGAAAGCTTTCGCTCAGCGCCGGCAGGTCGGGATAGAGCGGGCTGCGCTGCGGCAGCGTGATTGCGAGCGGCCGCGCCTTGCCCGCCACCACCTGGCCGCGGCCGGCAGTGAGGTCGACGAACATGAACTGGATGGCGCCGGCATAGAGGTCGGTCCAGGCATTGCCGATCGCCTTGTAGGCGACCGCCTGCCATTCGACGCCGGCGCGCTTGCCTAAAACCTCGGCCGGGACCTGCGAGCTCGCATTGAAGTAGCCGAAGTTGAGCTTGCCGGGATTGGCCTTGGCATAGGCGAGGAGATCGTCGAGCGTCTTGAAGGGACTGTCGGCCGGCACGACGAGGAACGCGCCGCTCGAGCCGATGATGCCGACGACGGTAAAATCCTTCTCCGGGTCGTAGCCCGGGTTCTTGTACATGTGGATGTTGGCGGCGTTGGTCGACGTGGTGGCCAGCATCAGCGTGTAGCCGTCGGCCGGCGCCGCTTTCACCGCCAGCGCGCCGACGATGCCGTTGGCGCCCGGCTTGTTCTCGACCACGAAAGGCTGGCCGGTCTTGTCCTCGATGTACTTGCCGATCAGCCGCGAGGTGATGTCGCCCGAACCGCCGGGCGCGAAGGGCACGATGATGCGGATGGCCTTGGTTGGATAGTCG
>DATGZZ010000566.1:0-5520 GCA_035296945.1 Reyranella sp. | reverse complement strand
ACGACCTTGTCGTCGTCGGTCACCAGGAAGCGCGCCGGGCGCAAGCCGTTGCGATCGAGCGTGGCGCCGATCTGGCGGCCGTCGGTGAAGGCAATGCAGGCCGGGCCGTCCCACGGCTCCATCAGCGCTGCGTGATACTCGTAGAAGGCCTTGCGCTTGGCATCCATCAGCGGATTGCCGGCCCACGCCTCGGGGATGAGCATCATCATGGCGTGCGACAGCGAGTAGCCGCCGTTCACCAGAAGCTCGAGGGCGTTGTCGACGCAGGCCGTGTCCGACTGGCCGTGCGGGATGATCGGCCACATCTTGTCGAGGTCGGCGCCGATCAGGTCGGATTCCATGGTGCGCCGGCGGGCGTACATCCAGTTGACGTTGCCGCGCACCGTGTTGATCTCGCCGTTGTGGGCGATGTAGCGATAGGGGTGCGCCAGCCGCCACGACGGGAAGGTGTTGGTCGAGAAGCGCTGATGGACCAGGCAGAGCGCCGACTGGGTCAGCGGATTGCGCAGGTCCTCGTAGAAGCTCTCGACCTGCGGCGCCAGCAGCAGGCCCTTGTAGACCACGGTGCGCGAGGAGAAGGACGGCATGTAGAGCTGCGAGAGGCCAGGCAGCTTGTGCTTCTTCTCGAGGTCGACCAGCGGGTTCTGGGTCTGCTTGCGAATGGCCAGGATCTTGCGCTCGAAGGCGTCCTGGTCGGCGAGCTTGGGGCCGCGGCCGACGATCGCCATCTTGATCACCGGCATGCGCTCGATCACGGCCTTGCCCAGGCCGGTGATGTCGGTCGGCACGTCGCGCCAGCCCACAAGCTTCTGCTTCTCGACCTTGACGAAGTGCTCCAGCCGCTTGATGGCGAAGGCGCGCGCCTTCTCGTCCTGCGGCAGGAAGCACATGGCCACGGCGTAGTGGCCGGGCTGCGGCAGATCGACCGCCGACTGGCGGGCCCAGTCGCGCAACAGGGCGTCGGGGATCTGGATCAGGCAGCCCGCGCCGTCGCCCACCAGCGGGTCGGCGCCGACGGCGCCCCGGTGGTCGAGGTTGACCAGGATGGACAGCCCCTCGCGCACGATGGCATGCGACTTCCGGCCCTTGATGTCGGCCACGAAGCCGACACCGCAGGAGTCGTGCTCGTTGCGCGGGTCGTAAAGCCCCTGTTTCTCAGGCAAATCCATCAAATTCTGTCCTGCAGCCCCCCGGCGCAGTCCCCCCGGGAACATGTCGTTATCGGGCATTATTAGCGCGGCAGCCACGCCCGACGAAAGCAATTGTTGCGACGCAAAAGCCGCTGTAATTTCAAGCGGCCTGCCTCGGGGGAGTTGCCAGAAAGATGTCGTTTCCGTTGCTTTGCCGCCCGGCGATCTGGGTCGCGGCCCTCGCCCTGGCTGGACTTTCGGTTTCCGGCTGCGAGCCGACGCCCAGCGTGGCGACGGCGTGGACCGGGCCGGGCTGGTACCTGCAGAAGGGCAACCTGATCCAGCTCTCGGGCAACTCGTATTTCGGCGGGCCGTGGTCCTACGACAAATGCGAGGAAGAGCGCATCAAGCTGCCGCCGGAGACGGCGACTCAGCTGATATGCGTCCGCGAGAACCGCAAGCCCGACGTGTTCGGTCGGTCGTAACGGGTGAGCGGGCCAGAGGCCCGCGCTCCCTTAGCCGACCGGCGCCACGTCCAACCTGACAGCAATCCCCTCCAGCGCCTTCGACGGCGCCGGATAGCGCGTCATCACCAGCGGATCATGACCCGGGATGATGTGCCCGGGCGACTCGGCCAGCGCGCGCAGCTTGTCGTAGCCCTCGACCGTGTCGCCGACATGGAAGGTCGTCGGGAAGACGCGGCCGGTCTCCATGTGCTCGTAATAGTGGCTGCAGTCGGAGGCCAGCACCAGCCAGCCGCGTGCCGTGGCGACGCGCACGCACTGCAGGCCCATCGTATGGCCGCCGATGTGATGCACGCTGATTCCGGGCGCGAGCTCGGCTGCGCCGGCGTGGAAGCGCACGCGATCGCCGAACACCAGGCGCACCATGCCGACGACGTCCTCGACCTCGTAGCCGTGGCTGAACCGGCCATGGCGCATGTAGCGGCCGGTGGCAAAGTTCATCTCGAGGTCCTGCAAATGGAACTGCGCGGCGGGAAAGTCGAAGAACGTCCCGACATGGTCGTAGTGCATGTGGGTGATGACGACGTCCTTCACCGCCCTGGCATCGACGCCCAGCAGCGCCAGCCCCTCGGTCGGCGTTCGCAGGAAGGTGCGCTTGCGCTTCTGCGCCATGTCCGCGGTGAAGCCGGTGTCGACCACGAAGGTCCGGCTGGCGCTGCGTACCAGCCAGACGAAGTAGTCCATCGGCATGGGCCCGTCGTGCGGATCGCCGCCGATGAAGTGGGAGCTGCGCAGCGCGTCGCGCGTGGCGTATCGGATGGCGAAGACTTCGTAGGTTTCCATGATCCCAGGGCCAATTGGTGCTTGAAAGGCAGTCTTCCGGCGGACATCGTCGGCAACAAGCAAAAACGGCGCGGCAACGACCGCGGCCAACGGGAGGCCAACGGGAGGAACGACAATGCTCACGCGACGCCGGGGCCTGATCGGGTCCCTTGCCCTGACGGCTGCCTGGCCGGCAACGGGCCTGGCCCAGCCTGCCTATCCCAACAAACCGATCCGCATCGTCCACGGCTATGGGCCGGGATCGAACCCCGACATCATCGCGCGCGTGATCTCGCCCAGCCTGATGAGCACGCTCGGGCAAAGCGTGATCGTCGAGCCCAAGCCCGGCGCGGGTGAGCGCATCGCGGCCCAGTACCTCACCACCCAGCCGCCTGATGGCTACACGCTCTATCTCATCACCGGCGGCGCCAACGTCATCAGCGCGACCGATCCGCAGGTGACGTTCAGCACGCTCAGGGACTTCTCCTACATCTCGACCATCACGCTGTTTCCCTTCGCCCTGTTCGTCGCGGCGAACGCGCCCTACAAGACGCTGAAGGATTTCCTTGCCGCGGCCCGTGAGCGGCCCGGCAAGCTCAACTATGGCCATGCCGGCACCGGCAACACACTGCATCTCGCCGTCGAACTCCTGAAGGCGCGCACCGGCATCCAGTTCGAGCCGGTCGCCTACAAGGACCAGGCGCAGCTCATCAGCGACGTGATCGTGGGCCGCCTCGACGCCTCGATCAGCACCTTCACCAACTTCCACAGCGCCCTCAGCAGCGGCCAGGCGCGGGCGCTGTGCGTGACCTCGGAGCAGCGCTGGCCGCTCAATCCCGACGTCCGCACCGTGGCCGAGGACGTGCCGGGCTACGAAGTCGTGTCATGGCTGGGCCTTGCCGCGCCGGCGGGCCTGCCGGCCGACCTCGCGACCCGGCTCTCCGACGCGGTCAAGATCGCCGTCGCCGTGCCCGAGCTGCAGACCCGCCTGCGCGACATGGGCAACCAGGCCCGCGCCAGCACGCCCGCCGAGTTCCGCGCGCGCGTGGTCGCCGACTACGACAAGTGGAAGCCGCTGGCGAAGATCGTGTATCCGTGACGGGAGCGCGGGCCTCTGGCCCGCTCATTGCTGGGAGCGCGCCACTCCGTGGCGCTCATGGGATGGGTGATCCACAAAGAAGCGCCACAGAGTGGCGCGCTCCCAGCAAAGACAAAGATCATGAGCGGGCCAGAGGCCCGCGCTACCATCAACCAATTGTCATCAGGCTGGCGTTGCCGCCGGCGGCGGCGGTGTTGACGCTGAGCGAGACCTCGGCGCCCAAAAACTCGACGGGATAGGGGGCGACGTAGACGGGCACGATCGCCCCGTCGCGCGCGGCCAGGCGCTGGTTGAGGGCGCGGAGATCTTCCGGGCTGCCGGCGAACAGCGCGGCGGCGAGGTGCGGCGCTGCAGGATCGTCGGTGACGCGATTGCCCATTGCCTTCGCCGCCGCCTGCTGGACCGCACGCTCGGCCGCATCGGACGCTACGCAGAGGATCGTGCCCTTCGGCCGCTCGCCATAGGTGTTGCGTTCGCCGACCGGACCCGGCAGCTCGCCGGCGGGGACGGACATCGACGGTCGCTGCGCCAGCAGCCGAAGGACGTAGAGCGGCCCGCCCGCCTTGGGCCCGGTGCCCGACAGGCCATGGCCGCCGAACGGCTGCACGCCGACCACGGCGCCGATCATGTTGCGGTTGACGTACTGGTTGCCGGCGGCACTGGCCGCGGTGGCGCGCTCGATCGTCTCGTCGATGCGGCTCTGCACGCCGAAGGTCAGGCCGAAGCCGGTGGCGTTCACCGCGCGCACCACGGCCTCCATGTCCTCGCGCCGGTAGCGCAGTACGTGCAGCACAGGCCCGAACACCTCGCCCGGCAAATCCGACACGGCATCGATCTCGATCAGAGTCGGCGGCACGAAGGTCCCGTGTGCCTGCCGCGGCAGTGCCATCTGATGCACGGCATGGCCCGCCCCACGCATCCGCTCGATGTGTCCGTTGAGGCCCTTCTGTGCACCGGCCGAGATCACCGGCCCGACATCAACCGACAGGCGGTCGGGATTGCCCAGGCCAAGCTCGGCCATCGCGCCCTTAAGCATGGGCATTACCCGGTCGGCGATGTCGTCCTGCAGGCAGAGCACGCGCAGCGCCGAGCAGCGCTGGCCCGCCGAATCGAAGGCCGAGGTGAGTGCATCGAGCACGAGCTGCTCGGACAAGGCCGACGAATCGGCCACCATGGCGTTCTGCCCGCCGGTCTCGGCGATCAGCACCGGCGGCCGGCCGTCGCCATTGAGTCGTTGCGCGAGCTGCCGGTTGATCGACTGCGCGACTTCGGTCGAGCCCGTGAACACCACGCCGGCCACCGCCGCATTGCCGACCAGTCGTCCGCCGACCTTGCCGTCGCCAGGCAGGAGCTGCAGCGCCGCGCGCGGCACGCCGGCCTCGTGCAGCAGCGCCACGGCGAGCGAGGCGATCAGCGGCGTCTCCTCGGCGGGCTTGGCGATCACCGCATTGCCCGCCGCCAGCGCACCCGCGACCTGGCCGGTGAAGATCGACAGCGGGAAGTTCCACGGGCTGATGCAGGCAACCACGCCCAGCGGCCGGTGCGTGTCGTTCGAGAATCCATTTACGCAATCTGCGTAGTAGCGCAGGAAGTCGACCGCTTCCCTCACCTCGCCCACCGCATTGGCCAGCGTCTTGCCGGCCTCGCGCACGATCGGGCCCAGCAGAGGTTCGAGCCGCGCCTCCATCAGGTCGGCCGCCCGCCGCAGGGTCGTGGCGCGCTCTGCCGGCGTCTCCTGCCACGGCCGCGCCTGCAGGCACGCCGAGTCGACCAGCTCAGACATCGCCTCGACGACCGTACCGACCACGTCGCGGCGATCGGCCGGATTGGTCACCGGCTGCGCCTCGCCCCTCAGCGGACCATTGGCGTGCGGCCCATCAGCCAGCACCGGCACAGCGATGACCGGCTGCCCTTCCTGCAGGGTCGCGGCAAGCCCCGCGAGGACCTGCTCGTTGGCGAGATCGAGTCCGCGCGAATTTTTGCGCGCGCCTAAAAAGTCGCGCGG
>DATGZZ010000565.1:0-10787 GCA_035296945.1 Reyranella sp. | reverse complement strand
GTGCTGGCGCGCTTCGAGCCGGTGACTTTCGACGCCGCGTTGGTCGATCGCGTCCAGCGTCACGCCGGCGTGCTCAAGCTGACGACACGGCGCATGCCGTCGGGCGCGGGCCACGACGCGCAGATGATGCAGCGCCTCTGCCCGACGGCGATGATCTTCGTGCCCTCGGTCGCCGGCCTCAGCCACAACGTCAAGGAGCACACCGAAGCCGCCGACCTTTTGGCCGGCGCGCAGGTCCTGGCCAACCTGATGCTGGAGCTCGCCTCAGAGGTCTAGGCGAAAGACCTGCTCACCGCGCTTGTCGATATGCAGGGCCGTCCAGCCGGCCTCGCGGTAGAAACGGTCGGCGCGCGAGCCGGGTTCGGTGCCGAGCGTTGCGGCGCGATGGCCGGCCTTGCGCAGCACGTCGCAGGCCCGCGCCAGCAGGGCGCGGCCGATGCCGCGGCCTTCGTGGTCGGGATCGATGAACAGCGCCCAGATCGTGCCGTCGCGCGTGTCGGCGGCGGAGAAACCCAGGATGCGGCCCTTCTCCTCCCACACCCAGATGCCCGGGTCCTCGGAGAACCAGTGGTAGTCGGTGTCGGTGACGCGCGAGGGATCCAGAAGCTGGTTCTCGCACACGGCGAAGCGGATCTCGCTGATGCGAGGCCGTTCCTCGAGACGGGCGCGGCGGATGTGGCCGGACATGCCGGCCTTTTACCTCAGAACTTGCCGAGGAACAGGTTGGGCAGGGCGAGCGAGAAAGCCGGCACGTAGGTGACCAGCAGGAGGGCGGCGATCAGCGCACCGTAGAACGGCAGGATGGTGCGCATCACCTGGCCCACCGAGATGCCGCCGATGGCGCAGCCGACGAACTGGGTGGTGCCGACCGGCGGCGTGTTGAGGCCGAGCGCGCAGTTGATCAGCATCAGCATGCCGAACTGCACCGGGCCCATGCCGTACTGCATGCAGATCGGCAGGAAGATCGGCGTGCAGATCAAAATGGTCGCGGCCATGTCGAGGAACGTGCCCAGCACGAACAGGATCACGTTGACCAGGAGGAAGATCACCCAGGGATTGGTCGACAGCGACGCCAGCGACTTGCCGGTGAGGTCGGCCACTTCGTAGAGCGTGATCAGGTAGCCGAAGGTGTTGGAGACGCCGATCAGCAGCAGCACGATGCCGGTGGTCTTCACCGCCTTGGCCGCGGCCTTGAGGAAGTTCTCCCAGGAGAGGCTGCGATAGACGAAGATGGTGAGGGCGAGCGCATAGACCACCGCGATTGCCGCCGATTCGGTGGCGGTGAACACGCCGCTCAAAATGCCGACCAGGATGATGGCGACCACGAACAGGCCGGGCACGGCGCTGGCCATGGTCGCCAGCACCGCGTCCCAGCCGGGGAAGGTGCCGGCGGGATAGCCGCGCTTGATCGCCACCAGGTAGGCCGCGACCAGCATGCAGGCCATCAGCAGCGCCGCCGGCAGCATGCCGGCCAGGATGAGCGCGGTGATCGAGACCTTCCCGCCGGCGGCCAGGGAATAGATGATCATGTTGTGGCTGGTCGGCATCAGCGCGCCGACCAGGGCGGCGTGCGTGGTCACGTTGACGGCGTAGTCGGCGTGATAGCCTTCCTTCTTCATCATCGGGATCATGACGGCGCCGGTGGCCGAGACGTCGGCGACCGGCGAGCCCGAGACGCCGCCGAACAGGGTGCAGGCCACGACGTTGGCCATGCCGAGGCCCCCGCGCACATGGCCGACCAGGCTCTTGGCGAAGGCCACGATGCGGTCGGCAACGCCGCCATAAAGCATCAGCTCGCCCGCGAAGATGAAGAACGGGATGGCCAGGAACGAGAAGATGTTCATGCCCGACGTCATGCGCTGGAACACGACGGCGAGCGGCAGGCCCTCATAGAGGATGGTGGCGACGGCGGAGAGGCCGATCGAGAAGGCGACCGGAACGCCGAGCAGCAGGCAGGCGACGAAGACGACGCAAAGGATGGTCAGTGCCACGACGGAATCACATCCTCGTCGCGCCACAGCGCCACGATATGCTCGAGGGAGAACAGGGCGATCAGGATGCCGGCGATCACCAGCGGCAGATGGTTGATGCCTTCGGGCAGGCCTAGCGTCGGGATCTTGTAGGCCATCACCGATTCGGCCAGCACCGCGCCGTTCCACGCCATGATCAGGCCGAAGGTGCCGACCAGCGCGTGGATCACCATCTCGAGCTTCAGCCTGAGCCCGTCAGGCGCCAGGATCAGCAGCGATTCCAGGCCGATGTGGCCGGCATCGCGCACGCCGACCGCCGCCCCCAGCATGGTGACGTACAGGATCAGCACCAGGGCGGTGCTCTCGGCCCAGGTCGGCGTGTCGTTCAACACGTAGCGGCCGAACACCTGCAGGGTCACGGTGGCGACGATGCCGACAAGGCCCGCCACCGCGATGCACATGCACCAACGCGAGATCGTTGCGTTGAACGCTACGAACGCATGCCACATTACAGAATCACCTCACCCTGAGGAGCGCCCGCGTCGCGCGGGGTAACCCCCGCGCTTTGCCGCGTCTCGAAGGGTGGGCAACCGACGAGGCTGTGGCCCACCCTTCGAGACGCCGCGCTTGCGCGCGGCTCCTCAGGGTGAGGCGGGGGTGTAGCGGGCGCACTCCGGTTGCGGCTAATTCGCCGCCTGGATGCGCTTCACCAGGTCCTGCAGCTTCGGATCAGCCGCGAATTTGGCATAGACCGGTGCCATGGCATCGGAGAATGACTTCTTGTCGACGTCGCTTACGATCTGCGAGCCGGCGGCCTCGACCGTCTTGCGCGCCTGGGCCTCGCGCTCGTCCCACAGCTTGCGCATGTAGGGCACCGATTCCTTGGCGGCGGCGCGGATGATGGCCTGGTCCTCCTTGGAGAGCCCGTCCCACACCTTCTTGGAGAAGACCAAGAGCTCGGGCGCCATCGAATGCTCGGTCAGGCTGTAGATCTTGGCCGCCTCGTAGTGGCGCGACGATTCATAGGACGGCCAGTTGTTCTCGGCGGCGTCGACCACACCGGTCTTGAGCGCGGTGTAGACCTCGGCATAGGGCAGGGGCGTCGCGTTGGCGCCGATCGCCTGCATCATGGCGACCCACATGTCCGACTGCTGCACGCGGATCTTCATGCCCTTGGTGTCGGCGACGTTCTTGATCGCCTTTTTGCCGGAATAGAAGGAGCGTGAGCCCGAATCGTAGAAGGCGAGACCGATGAAGCCCTGCGCCTCCATGGCGGCCAGGATCTCGTCGCCGATCGGCCCGTCGAGCACACGCCGCATGTGCTCCTTCGACTTGAACAGGAAGGGCAGCGAGGGAACGATCGTGGCCGGCACGATGTTGTTGAACGGCGCCACGTTGACGCGGACCATGTCGAGCGCGCCGATCTTCGTCTGCTCGATCGTGTCCTTCTCCGAGCCGAGCGTGCTCTGCCCGAACACCTTGACGCTGTTCTTGCCGCCGCTGCGCTCGCTGATGAGCTTGCCCATGTACATCACGGCCTGCACCGTCGGGTAGTCGAGCGGATGCACGTCCGACGAGCGGAACTCCTTGGCGTGAGCGGTGCCCATCGCGAGGACCGCGGCGGTCGCCAAGGGGGCGATCAGGATTTTGCTCAGGCGCATGGTTTCCTTCCCTCTGTCGTTGCTCTAAAGTTGTCTGACAACCTGACAAACTCCTAGCATCCGGCTCCCCCACCCGACAAGCCCGTGTCCGCCAAGCTGTCCGTCCTCAGTCCGCTCGACCCGCCCGGCAATCTCGCCGAGCAGGTGATCGCGCGGCTCGCCAACGACATCAGGAGCGGCCGGCTCGAACCGGGTGCGCGGCTGCCGACCGAGCAGGCGCTCAGCTCGGCGCTGGGTATCAGCCGCACCGTCGTGCGCGAGGCTGTTGCGGCCCTGCGCGCCGATGGGCTGGTCGTCACCCGCCGCGGCTCGGGCGCCTATGTCGCCGATCCGACCGCGGGACCGTTCCGCATCGCCGCCCCCAAGGCCGCAGCTCTGCACGACGTGCTGGAGGTGATGGAACTGCGCCTGGCGGTCGAGGTCGAGGCGGCGGCGCTGGCCGCCGAGCGCGCCAACCGCCGCCAGGTCGGCGCCATCCGCAGGGCATGGCGCGGCATCGAGCGGGCGCTCCATCGCGGCGAGGGCGCAGTGGCCGAGGACTTCGCCTTCCATCGCGCCATCGCCGAGGCCACCGGCAACCGCCAGTTCCCGCGCTTCCTCGCCTTTCTCGGCAGCCTGGTCATTCCGCGCCAGAGCGTGCGGCTTTCGGTTGACACGCCGGCCGAGCGGCGGGCTTATCTCGGGCGCATCCAGCACGAGCATGCGCGCATCGTGGCCGGTATTTCCGAGAAGGATCCTGCCGAGGCGCGGCGCGCCATGCGCGAGCATCTCACGCGCTCGCTCGAGCGCTATCGCAGACTGGCACAAGGAGAGAAAAATGGCCGACGCTAGTGCACGGCGCATCGTCTTCACCGGCGCGTCCGGCGGCATCGGCACGATGATCCGGCCGCTGCTGGCGCCGCTCTATCCGGGGCTGGTCCTGAGCGACAAGGTGGCGCCCAAGAACCTGCTGCCGTCGGAGACGTTCGTTGCCGCCGACCTCACCAAGCCCGACGAGGTGGCGGCCGCCGTCAAGGGCGCCGACAGCGTGATCCATCTCGGCGGATACTCGGTCGAGGGGCCGTGGGACACCATCCTGCAGGCCAACATCATCGGCTGCTACAACCTCTTCGAGGCGGCGCGCCAAGCCGGCGTCAAGCGTGTGGTCTTCGCCTCGTCCAACCACGCCGTCGGCTTCTATCCGCGGAGGCGCAAGATCGGCACCGATGTCACGGTGCGGCCCGACAGCCGCTACGGCGTCAGCAAGGCGTTCGGCGAGGCGCTGGGCGCGCTCTATTCCGACAAGCACGGCATGAGCGTGACCTGCCTGCGCATCGGCAATGTCGGACCCCGCCCGCTCGACGTGCGGCGCCTGTCGATCTGGATCTCGCCCGAGGACATCGTGCAGCTGATCAGCATCGGCCTGAACCATCCCGACATCCGCTTCGAGATCCTGTACGGCGCGTCCAACAATGAAGCGGCGTGGTGGGACAACTCGCGCGCCCAATCGCTCGGCTACCGGCCGAAGGGCAAGGCCGAGGATCACCGCGCCCATGCCGAGGCCGAGCAGGCCAAGATCGGACCCGATCCGGTGGGCGATGTGTTCCAGGGCGGCACGTTCTGCGCCTCCGAATTCACCAATGACGTGAAGCGTGCAGGTCCCTAGAAACTGGCCTTAAAGGCGTGGACCTTGCCTCTCCGGCGGCGATAATCCGCTGGAGAGGATGCAGATGACTCGCTTTCTTACCGTGGGCGCCGCGCAAATGGGCGCCATCCAGCGCAGCCACACGCGCCGCGATGTGGTCGAACGCCTGATCGCGCATCTGCGTGAGGCCAGGCGCATGGGCTGCGAGCTGGTAGTGTTCCCCGAACTCACGCTGACGACGTTCTTTCCGCGCTGGTGGATGACCGACCAGGGCGAGATCGATTCCTTTTTCGAGCACGAGATGCCGTCGAATGAGACGGCGCCCCTGTTCACCGAAGCCAAGCGACTTTCGATGGGCTTCTGCCTGGGCTACGCCGAGCTTGCCAACGAGAACGGGCGCCTCAGGCGCTTCAACACCTCGATCCTGGTCGAGCGCAATGGCGAGATCGTCGGCAAGTACCGCAAGGTCCATCTGCCCGGTCATGCCGAGCACGAGCCCGAGCGGCCGTTCCAGCACCTGGAGAAGCGCTACTTCGAGGTCGGCAATCTCGGCTTCCCGGTGTTCAAGGCGTTTGGCGGCAACATGGGCATGTGCATCTGCAACGATCGGCGCTGGCCCGAGACCTACCGTGTCATGGGCCTGCAGAACGTCGAGATGGTGCTGCTGGGCTACAACACGCCCCTGCACAACGCGCCGTCGCCCGATCACGACGAGCATTCGTGGTTCCACAACCAGCTCTCCATGCAGGCCGGCGCCTACCAGAACGGCACCTGGGTGGTGGGCGTGGCCAAGGGCGGCAACGAGGAGGGCGTGCCCTCGCTGGCCGACAGCATGATCGTGGCGCCCTCGGGCAAGGTCGTGGCGCGCGCCGGCGGCGAGGGCGACGAGCTCATCGTGCATCGCTGCGATCTCGACGCCGGCCAGAGTTATAAGCGCACGACCTTCAACTTCGCCGTCCACCGCCAGCCTGACCAATACCGAATGATCGTCGACCGCAAGGGCGCGCTGGATCCATCCTGAGGCCCTTGCGCGCAATATCAGCCTTCTTATATGTCGACGGAGTTCGACTGCAGAAGAGGCCCATCAAATGGCGTGGTTCATTCTTCTCATCGCCGGTCTCTGCGAAATCGGCTGGGCGACCGGGCTGAAATACAGCGAAGGCTTTACGCGGCTGGTGCCGTCGGTGCTGACCATCGTCGCGATGGTCGTGAGCATCGTCCTGCTCGGCATCGCGCTCAAGACGTTGCCGGTGGGTACGGGCTATGCCGTGTGGACCGGCATCGGCGCCGTCGGCACGGCAGCCATGGGCATCCTCCTGCTGGGCGAATCGATGGACCCGATGAGGCTGGCGTCGATCGGCCTGATCGTCGCCGGCATCGTCGGCTTGAAGCTCACCAGTCCGGTTTAATTTCCGCTCAGCCGAACTTGCCGTAGCTCCGCTCGGGCGTGCCGCGGAACAGCGACATGTGGGTATGGGTGGCGATGAAGGGATCGCCGATCTTCTTGCGCCCCAATGTCACCGTCGTGCGGCCGGGCCGATCGAAGCGGTCACCGTTGGGATGGAAGCCGTCGGACTGCCACACGCCCATGCCGACCGCGGTCAGGCGGTCGGCTGAGACGATGGCCTCGATCTTGTCGAGCTCGTAGCGGAAGTTGCGGATGGTGCCCCAGACGTTGCGCCACTGCTTCTCTTCGGCGAGATCGCGGCCGGTCATGAAGTCGGTGAAGGTACCGAAGGCGATCATGTCCTCGGCGAAGATCGGTCGCGCGCCTTCGTAGTCGACGTCGCGGCAGTGCTTGGACAGCGTCTCGAACCACGTTCGAACGGCCGCCATATCGTCGGGATGCACGGGGCTGAGCAGTTTCATCGCCAGTTCCTATAGTCCAAACCGCTGCCAGTGTAGGCGTTCTTCGATCGCTGCCAACGTCGCCGGGCCAATGCCGTCGATGCCCGTTCCGCCAACCGATGTGCCGAGCCCGAAGCGCGACAGCAGGCGGCGCCGCGGTCCGATCACCGGCAGATGCACCTTGGCGCCGTAGCGCGCCTGCAAGGTGGCGCGCAACTCGCCCAGCCCGTCGACCAGGCCCAGCTCCAGCCCGCGCTTGCCGGTCCAGAACTCGCCGCTGAACAGGGTTGCCTCGTCGCCTTTGAGTTTGCCGGCGCGACGTTCGCGCACCCAGTCCTTGAAGCCGTCGTGGATCTCGGCCTGCAGGCGATGCAGGCGCTCGACGTCCTCCGGCTTCTCGGGCCGGAAGGGGTCGAGCATCGCCTTGTGCTCGCCCGAGGTGTGCACGCGCCGCTCGACGCCGATACGGCTGATCATGTCCTGGAAGCCGAAGCCCGCGCTGATGACGCCGATCGAGCCCACGATCGAGCTCGGGTCGACGATGATCTCGTCGGCGGCGCAGGCCAGCCAGTAACCGCCCGAGGCCGCGACGTCCTCGACGAAGGCGATCACCTTCACGTCGTTCTCGGCCGCCAGCAGACGGATGCGCTGGCCGATCAAGGCCGACTGCACCGGCGAGCCACCGGGCGAGTTGACGGCGAGCGCAACCGCCTTGGCACCGCGCATGTCGAAGGCGCGCTTGAGCAGCGGCGCCACGCTCTCGATCGAAAGACCGCGACTGCCCAAAAGACCACCCGAGGCGATGACCCCCGACAGTCGGACGACCGGAACGACGGGCCCGCGACGGAAGCGGTCCTTTAACCAACCCAGCATGACCGGCAATGTCCCTGCGGCGACCTCAGAAGGCAAGCGCGCCGGCGTGGCGCAGGATGGCCTCGGCCTCGTCGGTGTAGCCGCCGCCCGGCCGATGCAGCGTGAGGGACGGCGCATCGCGCCGCACCAACCGGTCGGCCCGGCGGGCGCGTACCAGGATGCGTGCCGCGGGCGGCAGGCGCTTCACCGTGATATCGGCCCACCCCAGGCGGCCGATATGGCCGACGATCTCATCCAGGCGATCGCTGCGATGGATGATGAGCAGGGTGCCTGCAGGTTCCGCCGCCGCCGTAGCTACCGCCAGCCAGCGCGCCAGGTCGGCGCTGGATTCGACGGTCGCCAGCGCCTTGGAGGGGTCGGGCGAAGGGTCGGCGACTGCGGCGGCGAGATAGGGCGGGTTGGTCACGACATGGTCGAAGCGGCCGAGATCGGCCGGCAGCGGCTTGGCGAGGTCATGGACGACCGTTCGTATCCGGTCGGCCATGCCATTGAGGTTGGCATTTCGTTCGGCCAGCTCGGCCAATGCCGGCTGCAGCTCGATGCCGACAACGCTGCAGCCTGCCAGCCGCGCCGCCAGACACAGGCCGACGGCGCCGACACCGGCACCGAGATCGAGGATGCGCTGCCCGGGGCCGGCATCGACGGCGGCCGCCAGCAGCACCGCATCGATGGCGACGCGATAGCCGCGGGCCGGTTGTAACAGTTGTACGCGGCCCCCCAGCAGGGCGTCTTCGGTCAGGGTGCCTTCCATATCGGGATCATGTCACGACATCGTGTCGCAACAACCAAACTCGGTTAGGCGACTATTCTTAGGGCATGGCAACAGTCGTCACCTTCGAGGGCAAGCGCAAGTCGCCCAGCCTGGAGCCGCTGCTGTCGCTCTGCGCCGACGACATGACGCAGGTCGACCGCGAGATCCTGGCCCGCATGCGCTCGCCGGTGGCGCTGATCCCCGAACTCGCCAACCATCTGGTGGGCGCGGGCGGCAAGCGCCTGCGGCCGCTGCTCACCGTCGCGGCGGCGCGGCTGTGCGGCTACGCCGCGACCGACGACCGCCACATCAAGCTCGCGACCTGCGTCGAGTTCATCCACTCGGCCACGCTGCTGCACGACGACGTGGTCGATGTCAGCGCGCTGCGCCGCGGCAAGCCCTCGGCCAATGCGGTGTGGGGCGACAAGGCGTCGGTCCTGGTCGGCGACTTCCTGTTCACGCGCTCGTTTGAGCTGATGGTCGATGTCGGCTCGCTCGAGATCCTGGGTGTCCTGTCGCGCGCCTCCTCGACCATCGCCGAGGGCGAGGTGCTGCAGCTCGTCAGCCAGCGCGATACCTCGACGCCCGAGGCGACCTACCTCGAGGTCATCAAGGCCAAGACCGCCAAGCTTTTCGCCGCGGCCGCCGAAGTCGGCGCCATGGTGGCCGGCCGCGATGGGCCTGAGCGGGTGGCCCTCGAAAGCTTCGGCATGAATCTCGGCATCGCCTTCCAGCTGGTCGACGATGCGCTCGACTATGCCGGCCGCGAGGCCGAGCTTGGCAAGACGGTGGGCGACGACTTCCGCGAGGGCAAGATCACCCTGCCGATTATCCTGGCCTTCCTGCGCGGCCGCACCGTCGAGCGCGAATTCTGGAAGCGCACCATCGAGAAGCTCGACCAGCGCGAGGGCGATCTCGAACAGGCCAAGGTGCTGCTCGATCGCTACGGGGCCATCGCCGATACGCTGGAGCGTGCCCGTCACTACGGCGCCATGGCGCGCGATGCGCTGGGGCTCTTTCCCGACAAGCCGCTCAAGGCCGCCTTGCTCGAGGCCGTCGACTTCGCCATTGCCCGCGCGTACTGAGCGGGCGCCTCAAAACCTGCTAAGAACGCAGGATGGCCGCCAAGCACATCCTCGCCATCGACCAGGGCACCACCAGCACCCGCGCCATCGTGTTCGACCCCACTGGCCGGCCGGTGGCCAGCGCGCAGAAAGAGCTGCCGCAGATCTTTCCCAAACCCGGCTGGGTCGAGCACGACGCCGAGGAGATCTGGTCGGCCACGGTGGAAGTCTGCCGCGGCGCTCTCGCCAACGCCAAGCTCGATGCCAAGGTGCTGGCCGGCATTGGCATCACCAACCAGCGCGAGACCACCGTGGTGTGGGACCGCAGCACCGGCAAGCCGATCCACAACGCCATCGTCTGGCAGGACCGCCGCACGGCCGACCGCTGCGAGGCGCTGAAACGCGCCGGCCATGAGGGCGAGGTCACGGCGAAGACAGGCCTGATCCTCGATCCCTATTTTTCCGGCACCAAGATCGCGTGGATTCTCGACCATGTCGCCGGCAGTCGGGCGGCGGCAGAGAAAGGGGCGCTGGCGGCCGGCACCATCGAATGCTTCCTGCTGTGGCGCCTCACCGGCGGCAAGGTGCATGCGAGCGACGCCACCAATGCCAGCCGCAGCCTGCTGCTCGACATCCACAAAGGCACCTGGGACGAGGATCTGCGGAAGCTGATCGGCGTGTCGGCGCCGCTCCTGCCCAAGGTCGTCGATTGCTCGGGCGAACTCGGCGTCGCCACCGCCGATATTCTCGGCGCGCCCGTGCCGGTGCTGGGCATGGCGGGTGACCAGCAAGCCGCTACCGTCGGCCAAGCCTGCATAAAACCCGGCATGGTCAAGGCCACCTACGGCACAGGCTGCTTTGCGCTCCTCAACACCGGCAGCATGGCCGTGCGCTCGCACAATCGGCTGCTCACCACCATCGCGTATCAGCTCGCCGGCCGGCGGACCTATGCGCTCGAGGGCAGCATCTTCATCGCCGGCGCGGCCGTGCAATGGC
>DATGZZ010000564.1:0-9743 GCA_035296945.1 Reyranella sp. | reverse complement strand
AAGACGGGGGAGGAATAAGAGGCGCTAGCCACTCGCCACGAACGCGACCATCAGCGGTCAGGTGAGAGCGACCGCCACCGCAATGGTCGCGACGGAAATGCCGGCGCCCACCGCAAACCACAGGCCATGGTCCGACTCTTCGTCCGGCTTCGGCGGATGCAGCGGTTGCAATCCGGCTGCCTTCTCGGCGGCGTCGATCTGGCTGGAAACCTTATCCTCGGAGTGGGCGTGATCGAGGGCGTGGCGCACTTGATCGATGGTCGAGCCTCGCATGGCGAACTCCCTGGCAACTCTGCGATCAACGGCGATCGGGGACGTGTGGTTGCTGCAACGCCCCTGCACCTTTGCCGTTGCCCGCGATGGGAAAGGCTTTGCCTCGGGCCACAATGGAAGCGCGGCAGGTCGACGAGCTGCCGCGCGACAAGGGCTGGCAGTTCGAGCCGAAATGGGACGGCTTTCGCTGCCTCGCCAGCCGTGACGGCGCCAAGGTCGCGTTGATGGGCCGGTCGGGCAAGAGTCTGGCCCGCTACTTCCCGGAAATCGTTGCCGCCCTCGCCAGGCTTCCGGTTCGGCGCTTCACTTTCGACGGCGAGCTCGTCATCCCGGTCGGCAAGGTGCTGTCGTTCGATGCGCTGCAGATGCGCCTGCATCCCGCCGCGAGCCGCATCGCCAGGCTCGCCGCAGAGACGCCGGCACTGTTGATCGTGTTTGACGCGCTGCGGACGCCCGACGCCGATCTCACCGCGCGGCCATTGATCGAACGGCGCGCGGCACTGGAGAAGGTCTTCGTCCGTCTCGGCGAGGCACCGCATCTGCGCCTGTCGCCCGTGACCACGCGGCGGGCCGAGGCCTCGCGCTGGCTGGCGCGCGCAGGCGGCGGCGCGCTCGATGGTGTCGTCGCCAAGCGCCTCGACGAGCCCTATCGCGCGGGCGAGCGGGCGATGCTCAAGATCAAGTGCCTGCGTACGGCTGACTGCGTCGTCGGCGGCTTCCGCTATGCCACCGGCGCCAAGGAGGTGGGCTCGCTGCTGCTTGGCCTCTACGATGACCGGGGCCTGCTCGATCATGTCGGCTTCACCTCGGCGATCTCCGATGCCGAGCGGCCGGCCCTGACGCGCAAGCTCGACAAGCTGCGCGGCGGGCCGGGCTTCACCGGCGACGCGCCGGGCGGTCCCAGCCGCTGGTCGACCGACCGCAGCAGCCAATGGGAGCCGCTCAAGTCCAAGCTGGTCGTCGAAGTTCAGTACGATCACGTCACCGGCGGGCGCTTCCGTCACGGCACGCGCTTCGTGCGCTGGCGGCCCGACAAGCTGCCGCGGCAATGCACCATGGAGCAGCTGCAGCGCGAGGCGAGGCCGTCGCGGTTGATGCGCGAGCTGCGGCTATAGAAACTGCCGCAGCGCCGCCAGCACGATCAGCGCGCCGACTGCCATCACCACGCTGCCCAGCGAGATCACGTAGAGCGCGCGGCCCGGCGACAGCCGCGCCATGCTGGCGGCGATCCAGAAGAACGGATCGTTGACGTGGCAGATCGCCATCGAGCCGGCGCCGACCGCGGCGGCAGCCAGGACGCGGCCCATGGTGCTGTCGAGGCCGAGGGCGGGCAGCATCGGCTCGACCATGCCCGAGGCGGTGAGGATGGCGGTGAGCGAGTTGCCCTGCATGGTCTTGACGATGGCCGCGGCCAGGAACGGCGTCAGGATGCCGTAGCGCGGATGGAGCGCGTGTTCGGCCAGAAGCTCGGCCATGCCGGTCTCGTCGAACACGCGGCTGAGCCCGCCGGCCGCGCCGACTGCGAGCAGCAACGGCGCCCAGCCGCGGCCGGCCAGCGCCGAGGGCTGCCAGCGGCCGGCGAACAGCACGCCGAGCGTGATGGCGATGGCCGCCAGCATCAGCGGCTTGGAGATGCCGATGTAGAATTCGCGTGCGCCGCCCTTGCCCAGGGGCTCGCTCGGCATCTGCGCCACCGCCTGCACGATCAGCAGGCCGATCGGGACGGCGACGGCGAGCCAGGCCCAGCCGGCGTGGCCCGCAATCTTGCTCGCTGGAACCTGGCGCGAGACGTGCCACCACCCCAGCAGGGCTGCGATCACCGCGAGCGGCAGGCCGACCATGGCCAGGGTTCGCGGCGGGATCTTCATCACCGATGCTGCGGCGACGGCGAGCGGCGAGGGTGTCGCCAGGGCGGCGAAGGCGAGCAGGGTGAGGGCAAGCCCGAGCGCGCGGCGTGGCGCGTCCTGGCCGGCCGGCTGCAGCAGCGCCAGGCCACCTGTCGCCGAGGCGCCGAGTCCCGCCAGTGCGCCGGCGGCAGCGGCCGTGCCGGTGCCGAGCGGCTGGCGCAGCACAAGGGCGCAGACCAGCGCGCCCACGACCACCAGCAGGCCCGTCTGTTCGATGGCCGCCGTGAAACCCAGGCCAAACGCCTTGCCGACCGACATGAAGGTCATGTCGGCCGCGATGCCGTAAACCACGACCGTGGCCATGATGGCGAGGAAGGCGGGCAGATGCAGGCGCTGGACCAGCAGCACGATCGCGATCACCGCGAGCGGCAGGAGAAGGGAAGCGAGGAGCATGAGGTGGAGACATTAGCCTAAGGTTTCCTCCCCCGTCATACGGGGGAGGATAAAGGAGGGGGAAAGACGCAGGGGTGATCTCGCGAAGGATGAGATCATGATCTGAAATTGGCTCGCACCCTGCGCCTTGGCCTGCCCCCTCCTGTATCCTCCCCCGCAAGCGGGGGAGGACATGAAAGGCTGACAGTGGGCTATAGTCCCGCCGTGCGCATCCTCCTCGCTCTGCTGTTGTTCCTCGGCCTCGTCGCCTCGGCGCGTGCCGATGCCATCGTCCGCATCGAGGGCAAGAACTTCGTCGCGCCCGACGGCGGCACGCTGCAGATCAAGGGGATCAGCCTCGGCAACTGGCTGATGCCCGAGGGTTACATGTTCAAGTTCGAGGTGGCGAAGTCGCCGCGCCAGATCTACGGCGCCTTCGACCGCCTGCTCGGCCCCGAGCGCGCACGGGCGTTCTGGCAGCAGTTCCGCGCCACTTACATCGGCCGCGACGACATCGCCTTCATCAAGCGGGTCGGCTTCAACACCGTGCGCATCCCCTTGCACTACCGGCTGTTCATGGACGCCGACGGCGAGATCACGGGCGACGGCTGGTTGCTGCTCGATCGCGTGCTGGGCTGGGTGCGCGAGGCGGGCCTGTTCGCCATCCTCGACCTGCACGCGGCACCCGGCGGGCAGACCGGCATCAACCACGACGACGGGCCGGGCTATCCCTTGATGTTCTACGTGCCGCGCGACCGGCAGCTCACGGTCAAGCTCTGGCGGGCCATCGCCCGGCGCTATGCCGGCAATCCGGCGATCCTGGGCTACGACATCCTGAACGAGCCGATCGCGCCTTATCACGACGTCAGCACGCTCAATCCGCGGCTGGAGCCGTTCTACAAGGAAGTGACGACGGCGATCCGCGAGGTCGATCCCGGCCGCGTGGTGATCCTGGCCGGCGGGCAGTGGAGTTCCAGCTTCGACATGTTCGGCCCGCCCTTTGCCGACAACCTCGCCTACACGTATCACTCGTTCTGGGCGAGCACGAAGCGCGATTCGATCCAGCGGCATCTCAACTTCTCGGCGCGCTACGACGTGCCGCTGTTCCTCGGCGAGACCGGCGAGCTCACCGACGAATGGAACATCCGCTTCCGCAAGCTGCACGACACGCACGGCATCGGCTGGTCATTCTGGACCTACAAGAACCTCGACACGCCTTCGACCGTCGTCTCGATCCCGCGCCCCGAGGGCTGGAACGAGATCGTGGCCTTCGCCGACGGCAAGCGGACGGACAAGCCCGCCGGGGCTCTGATCGACCGCGTGATCGCCGAGTATCTCGACGGCATCCGGTTCAGGAACGGCGTGGTGCGGTGGAGTTATCTTGAATCGTTGGGCTTGAAGGGATCTCAGTAACCCCTCACCTCTCCCTGGCGGGGAGAGGAGCCCGATCGGCGATCGATGCCACTAAGACTGTTCGCAGCGGACAGGAGGCGCGCTGTTCCAGGGAGCGGGCGCCGTCGTCCAAGCCCGCAGCAATCTCCATCATGCACTGGCGGTCGATTTCCAGGGTCAGCTGCGAGGCCTCCTTGCGGACACTCAGCGAGTCCCTGCGCATCTTCTCCGCGCGACGAAGCAGCGTGTCCCTTTCCTTCATTGGCCCCCCAGCCCAGGTGAAATTGCCCGCTCGACCGGATTGAGCTGCCACCAGTATGCCTCCGCATGCCCGGCCACAACTTCATCGTTGATCGTCAGGTCTTGAGATTTCCAGCCGCCTCTTTGCCGCGCTCTACCTGGACGTCATAGGTAATCTTCTGGCCTTCCTGCAAGTCCCGTAGCCCCGCACGCTCGACAGCGCTGATATGGACGAAGACGTCCTTGCCGCCGCTATCCGGCTGAATGAAGCCGAAGCCCTTTTGGGCGTTGAACCACTTGACCGTGCCTGTAGCCATGAGTCGTGTCCTCGAAAGTGCGTGCGCCAACGACGCTAGAGCGTTTTCAGATCGGATGGAACCGTCTGCGGCTCCATCCGATCTGAAAATCGCCCAGCCGAAATATCGTTTTCGCAGGCACATTCCGTCCGGCTGATTACAGCCGGACGGAATGTGCTCTAGGCATTTGGTCCGCTGTCAGCAATCTCTCCGTGCTCGCTCCGCTGCCGGGCCAGCATTCAGTACGCTTTTGGACGCTGGGTCGGCCATGTCGTCTGCCGGTAACCATCACTCTTCATTCGGCATTGTCACGGCATGTCTCAACCCTTCCCTTCGAACCCGGACGTGGAGAACGAGCGCAGGTCTTTGCTTTCCTTGGGTAAGCTTCGCCGGATCGCCTCTCTAAAGAGGGTGGTCGAGCGTGCCGATGACGTCGCAAGGTCGCCAATCTCCCGCCCGCTGAACGGGGACAGGACAGGGGACAGGACACATGAGATCGAACCCACGCAGCCCTGACCGCAGCAGCGGGCGATGGTATGTGCCCGTGGTCACTGGGCTCATTGCCGTGGTGGCGATTTGGGCAATCGCCGAGAACTCCAGGCTGAAAGCGAAGCCGGACCTGGAAATCGCCGCCGAGCGCTAGCCGCGTGAGTCATGGCATGGACCGAGAGGCCCTTGAAAAGCACCTCCTGCAGGTGAATGCGGACCTCGCCCTTGGGCGCGAGTGCATCGGGCGACAGCGTCGAATCGTTGCCGACTTGGAGCAAAGCGGCCGAGACACGAAGACTGCATTTCAGTTGCTGCAGGAAGCCGAAGCAAGTCAGGCTCTCTATGCCGCCGAGGCCGAGCGACTGGCGCAAGAACTGGCGGCCCCGTCCTAGGAGGTGTACCTGCCACATCGTGCGGCAGGCTACAGCGGCGGAAAAGGCCTCAGGACGGCAGCACGGTCAGCAACATCCTGATGTCTCAGGCGTTCGCATATCGTCTGTCCAAGGTGGCGAAGAAGAGTGATCCGGTCATGCCGCTAGGCTTTCCCAACGAATGCCGCTTCTACGATGAGGCCGTTCACGCCGTGCGCTTTTCGGGGTACGACGGCGCCCTGGAGGCGCCGTTCTTCATAGGCGAACGCGCCCTGAAGCAGATCCAGCCCGACATGGCCTTCAACGAGTCGGGCCTGCTGAAAGCCTTCGATCTCAATCGCGAGTGGATCTACGCGACCGCAGCCAAAGTGTACGAGCGTGGCCGCAAGGGCTCGTATGACGTGCTGGCCGAGGATTTCTAGTTCGCCACCCGCTTCCCGTAGTGATCCGCCAGCGCCGACAACGCCGCCGCCCCATCGCCCTTGAACGCCGGACCGTGCATCAGCGCGATGGTGGTGGGCTTGAGCGCCGCCAGGCGCCGCAGCGTCGGCTCGATCATGGCGGTGGGCGGCATGTAGGGCAGGCGGTCGCTGACGGCGATCGCCGGTTCGACGATATCGCTCTCGGTGGTCGGCGTGGTCGGCCCCGTCTGGGTGAACAGGTCGCTGCAGAACAGCGTGCCGGTGGTCTCCTCGTAGATCACGCCGGCATCCCAGTTGTGCGGCACGTGCGGCGTGTCGAGCCAGCGCACCTTCTTGGCGCCGAGTTCGAGCACCTCGTCGTTCTTCAGCGCGCGCGGGGCGCGGTCGGCCATGTCGGTCAGCCAGATGTTGCAGCCGATCTGGCCGTGCGCCGGCGTGGCGTGAGGCGCCGCAGCCAGCCATTGGTTGAGCGCGCCGCTTTCGTCGGCCTCGACGTGGCTGCACGTCGTCCACCGCAGCTTGTCGAGCGGGATCACGCGCTTGACCGCGTCGGAGATCAGCGGGAACAGCGCGCGCTGGCCGTAATGGAACAGCAGCGGCTCGTCGGCATCGATCAGGAACTGGTTGAAGGTGAAGCCGGTCGGCCCGATGTGGGGCATGAAGGTGGAAAGGCGGTAGATCTTGTCGGCGATCTCGGAGACTTCGGTTTTCATGGAACTGTCCCGATGGGTGAGTTGCGGCGGGTGAGAGACTCGGTGTCATCCCGAGCGTAGCGAGGGACCTTTCAGGCGACAGGAAAGGTCCCTCGCTTCGCTCGGGATGACAGCATTGGCTAACGCCCGAGTACCTCGATCAGCTTGGCATTGAACGCCTCGGCCGCCTCGTAGGCAACCCAGTGTCCTGCACCAGCGATCACGTTCATCTCGAAGTCCGGCTGCACCGCACGGAACAGATCGATTCGTTCCTGGATATGCGGATAGGTAGTCGAATCGAACTCGCCCCAGATGCCGCTGAGCGGCGTCTTCACCCGCGGCAGCACTTCGGTGAGCTTGTAGGCCCGCCCCATGTCACGGCTGCGCGTCTTGGCACGCGTGGTGTTCATGATCTGCATGTGGATGGCCACACCGTCGATCTTGGCGGGATCGTGCAGCATCAGGATCTCGAGATTGCGCCGCGCCTCGGCAGCCAGCGTCGCGGCCGGCATCTCGGCCAGAAGCTTGCGCAGTTTCGGCCCGGGCTCGCGCGTCGCCTTGAGTCCGCCCGCGCCCACCATGACGATGCGGCGGATACGCGGCTCGAACAGCGTGGCGATATGGCCCGCCACCATGCCGCCGAACGAGAAGCCGGTGATGGCGAACGTCTTGTCGGCCGGCAGCAGCGCCTTCATCGCCGTCTCGACGCAACGCGTCACCGACCAGACGTCGCGCACGTCGTCGGGCGGATCGCTGTCGCCCAGTCCTGGCATGTCGGCGGCGTAGATCGTGAAATGCTGCGACAGCGGCTGGACGTTGCGGATCCAGTGGATCCACGAACCCGAGCCGCCATGGAACAGCAACAGGATCGGCTTGCCGGAGTTCTCGCCCCAGACGTGCCACATCATCTTGCCGCCGTTACCCATCGGAATGCGCACGGCGCGTGATGTGGCCTCGACGGCGGCAATGTGCTCGGCGGCAGTGCGGCCGTCCGGCATGCGCGGGACGGCCGAGTAGTCCAGGCTCATTTGGCCAGCGCCCCGATCAGGCGCTCGACGAAGCCCGGCGCCTGCTTGCGATCGATCCAGCGCAGCACCGTGACCAGGTCGTTGTCGGGATCGATCCAGACGATGTGGCTGCCCCAGCCCAGCGCGAAGTAGCTGCGCTCCGACGCGGCAGCGAACTGCCGCTTGTCGGTGTTGAGCCACCACATCAGCCCGTAGAACGGCGCCACTGGGCAGGGTTTCACCAGCTCTTCGGTCCAGCCCGTGGGCAGGAGCTGCTTGCCGTCCCACCTGCCGCCCTGCGCCACCAGCAGGCCCATCAGGGCGAGGTCGCGCGCCGAAATCACGATGCCGCCGCCCCAGTGGCCGCCGCCCGGCACCGAGGTCATCGGCTCACCGTCGATGGTGACGGTCGAATTGCGATAGCCGTCCCACTTCCAGTCTGGCGAGGCGCCGATCGGATCCATGATGCGCCGCTTCAGCACCGACGGCAGCGGCTCCTTGAAGAGCTGCAGCAGGGAGAGCGACAGCCGGTTCACGCGCACGTCGTTGTATTCGTAGAAGCTGCCCGGCTTCTTCAGTTGGCGCCGCGTGCCCTTGGGCGCTTCGGCGACGGCCAGCCCGACCACGCGGTTGTGGTCGATGCGGTCTTCCTTGCCGAACAGCGTGCCCTGCCATTCGCTGGTCTGGGTCAGCAGGTGGCGCCAGGTGATGTCCTTGTTCTGCTCGCTGGCGAAGCCGTCATCGAGCGCCGAGGGGCCGGCCTTGTCGTCGAGATCCTTGATCAACCCGTCGCCCACGGCCAGTCCCGCCAGCAGGGCGAGGAAGCTTTTGGCGACGCTGAAGGTCATGTCGGGGCGCGCCACGTCGCCCCATTCGGCTAGCACCTTGCCGCCGCGATAGACGATGCCCGAGTGGCCGCCGCGCGGCGTCACCGGTCCCAGGACCTCGTTGTCGGGGGCTTTTTCGCCGGAGTCGAAGGTCATCACGAACTGGCCGTCCGGCATCTTCATGCTCTTGGGCCACTTGGATTCGGCGGCCTTGGCGAAGGCGATCGCCTCTTTCAGTTCATTCATGCCCGCAATCAACATTGGAGCCCGCCCGGGAGCAAGCGTAGAAAACGCATCATGACCTTGCCCAGTTCGATCACCATCCGCCGGCCCGACGACTGGCACGTCCATCTGCGCGACGGACCGATGCTGCAGGCCTGCGCGGTCCACACCGCCCGCCAGTTCGCCCGCGCCGTCATCATGCCCAACCTGGTGCCGCCGGTGACCCGGATTGCCGAGGCGTCGGCCTATCGCGACAGAATCCGCAGAGCGGTCCCGAGCGACCTCACGTTCGAGCCGTTGATGACCTGCTACCTGACCGACGGCGCCGATCCGGTCGAGCTGGCCAACGGCAAGCAGCAGGGCGTGTGGGTCGCGGCCAAGCTCTATCCCGCGCATGCGACGACCAACTCCGCGCATGGCGTCACCTCCATGGACAAGATCGCCCGCGGCCTGGAGGCGATGGAGAAGGCGGGCATGCCCTTGCTCGTGCACGGCGAGGTGACTGACGCCGACGTCGACATCTTCGACCGCGAGGCGGTGTTTCTGGACAAGGTGCTGGCGCCGCTGCTCAGGCGCCATCAGGGGCTGAAGGTCGTGCTTGAGCACATCACTACGAAGGAGGGCGTGGCGTTCGTCGAGGCCAACGGCGCGCGGATGGGCGGCACGATCACGCCGCATCACTTGAGCTACAACCGCAACGCCATTTTCAAGGGCGGCATCCGCCCGCATCTCTACTGCCTGCCGATCGCCAAGAGCGAGGAGCATCGCCTGGCGCTGCGCCGCGCGGCGACTTCGGGCAGCCCGCAGTTCTTCCTCGGCACCGACACCGCGCCGCACACCGCCGACACCAAGGAATGCGCCTGCGGCTGCGCCGGCATCTTCAACGCGCCGGTGGCCATGCAGGTCTACACGCAGGTCTTCGCCGAGGAGGACGCGCTCGACCGGCTGGAAGCCTTCGCCTCGCTAAACGGCCCGCGCTTCTATGGGCTGCTGCCGAACGAGGAGCGCATCACCTTGCGCGCGGGAAGCCTCGACGCACCGGAACGCATCGACGTTCCGGGAGGCGACAAGAGCGTCGTGGTCTTCCGCCCCGACACGCCTGTCGGCTGGTCTTTCTGATTCATCGGACCGCGGGCCTCCAGGCCCGCTCATGGTTTCATGTTCCTCTCCCCCGCTAGGGGGAGAGGTTAGGTGAGGGGGCTACAAGGGCTGTCGATGCCCCCTCACCCAGCC
>DATGZZ010000563.1:0-5174 GCA_035296945.1 Reyranella sp. | reverse complement strand
GAATTGGTCTTTGGCGCCTCGTCGCGCTAGGCTTTGCAGCATGCCTGAAGTCGTTCCTTGCCAGGGTCCGCTCGGGGCGCGCATCGAGGGACTGGATCGCAGCCGCGCCAGCGAGCCCGAGACGGCAGCCCTGCTGAACCGCGCCCTGGCCGAGCACCTGCTGGTCGTGGTCCCTGGTGGGCGCATGGCGCCGCCACAGACGCTCTCTTTCGCCAGGGCCTTCGGCACGCCGAGAACGCAGCTCCTGCGCTACAAGCGCAGCGGCGACGTGCCGGAAGTGTCGGTCATGGTGTCGACGCTGATGGCCGACGGCACGACCGACAAGACGGCGATCCGCGCCGAGGACTGGCACACCGACGATTCCTACTTCGCCATCCCCGCCAAGGCGACACTGCTGCACGGCATAGAGATCCCGAGCCGCGGCGGCTCGACCTGGTTCTGCAACATGCATTCGGTCTACGAGGCGCTGCCCACGACCCTCAGGCAGCGCATCGACGGCCTGCGCGCCATCCACGGCTACGATACGCCGCGTGCCCGCAACCGGCCCTCGGCGCGCACGCCGCAGGAGATCGCCGAGACGCCGGACGTCGAGCATCCCCTGGTGCGCACCCATCCCGAGACCGGCCGCAAGGCGCTCTATCTCAATCCCAACCGGCTCGACCACATCGTCGGCCTGGAGCGCGCCGAGAGCGACGCGCTGCTCGACGCGCTCGCCTGCGAGGCGCGCAAGCCGCAGCACCATTTCGGCCATGTCTGGCAGGCGGGCGACATCGTGATCTGGGACAACCGCGCCACCATGCACCGGGTCATGATCGACTACCCGATGGGCGAGCCACGCATCATGCAGCGCGTGTTGATCGAAGGCGACAAGCCGATCTGAGGCACGATCGACGTTACGCCACCGGTGTCATCCCGAGCGCAGCGAGGGACCTTTCCTGTTGCCTTAGGGCCCCTCGCTTCGGTTAGCGCGGGGTAACCCCCGCGCCGGGTGACAGCGGGAGCCTTAATGAGCAGCGCCCGACGTAAGCATTGTGTCGATCTCCGCTGCCGAATAGCCCGCCTCCGCCAGCACCTCGCTCGTGTGCTCGCCGAGCTTCGGTGCGTGGGTGAGCTTTGAGCGGTCGCCGCCGGAGAAGGTGTTGGCTGGACGAGTCCGGCGAATGCGGCCTTCGCTCGGATGATCCTCGGAGCCGAAGAAGCCGACATCGGCGAGATGAGGGTCGATTAAAAGGTCGTCGATCGAGTTGTAGCGGGCGGCCGGGATGTCGAGCTTGTCGAAGATCTCCAGCCATTCGGCTGTCGTCTTCTGCGCCAGCCCGGACTTGCGCACCTCGAAGTAGGCGGCGGCATTGGCGGTCCGCACCCCGGGGCTGTCGAAGCGCGGGTCGGTCTTGAGCTCGGGCCGGCCGATGGCGTCGAAGAAGGCGAAGGCCTGGCGGTTGGTGTTGGGGCCGACGGTGATGTAGCCGTCCTTGGTGGGCAGCGGCCGGTAGTCGGGGCTGAGCAGGCGATTGTCGCCGCTGGGGCCGACCGGCGGATCGAAGGTCATGGCGCCCATGTGCTCGCTCGACACGAACGAGGCCATGTTCTCCAGCATCGGCACGTCGATCGCCTCGCCCGTGCCGGTCTTCTCGCGGCGATAGAGCGCAAAGCCGATAGCCTGGGCGGCAATGAGCCCGCTGGTGTGGTCGCTCATCACCATGGGTACGAAGCGCGGCTCACCGGTGGCGCGGGCCAGCGTGCCGGCGACGCCCGACAGGCTCTGCACGATGGGATCATAGGCCGGCCGGTTGTAGTAGCGACCACCTCGGCCGAAAGCCAGGATCGAGCAATGGATCAGCCTCGGGTGCTTCGGCGCCAGGCTCTTGTAGTCGAGGCCGGCGCGGGCGAGCCCTTCGGGGCGCACGTTGCTCACGAACACGTCGGCGCGCGCGATCAGGCGCTTCATTGCCTCCAGCCCTTCGGCCTGTTTGAAATCAAGCACGATCGAGCGTTTGTTGCGGTTGAAGTTGATGAACTTGCCCGACATGCCGGGATTGCGGCTGCCCTGCGCCATGGTGCGCAAGAGGTCGCCGCCCGGCGCCTCGACCTTGATGACCTCGGCGCCGTAGTCGGCCAAGGTGCGCGTGCAGATCGGCCCGACCACGACGGTCGTCAGGTCGACGACGCGCACGCCGTCGAGAGGGCCGCCGTTCATTGCGCGAACTCCAGATCCATCTCGCCGCACAGCACGCCGTTCTTGTCGGCCGCCCAGATCCTGAGCTTGCCGTCCTTCTGCGCCTCGCCCCGAACCTCGAGGGAATCGCCGATCCACAGCGGGTGGACGAGCCGCGCGGTGTAGCCGGTGAGCGTGCCCTTGGCGTGGGCGAGCGCGGCATCGACCATCAGGTGCATCGACAGGCCGCCGTTGGAGACGAGGGCAGGGTAGCCTTCCTCGCTGCGCGTGTAGTCGCCGTCGTAGTGGATGCGGTGCGCGTTCCAGGTCATCGCCGAGAAGCGGAAGTTGAGCGTGTTGGTAAGCTCGGTGCGCTCGCTCCAGGTATGGTCGGTGCGCGCCTGGGTCGGCACGGTCGCCGTGGTCTTCTGGCCCGCCGGCACCGCCGGCCGGTAGATGGCGTCCATTTCGTCGACCGCGAGCGTCCTGCCGGCCTGCTCGTAGGTGTGGCGCATGGTCAGCACGAAGATGTCGCCCGAGCGCCCACTCTTGGGGACGATGTTGGCGACCTCGGCCTTCTTGAGGGCGGGCTCGCCGGCGCGCAGGCAGCCCATGACCTTGACCCGGCGGCCGGCGCCCATGCGGCGCGGCATCGGGATCGGCGGCAGCACGACGCCCTTCTTGGCGTGGCCGTCAGGCCCGATGTCGCTTTGCAGCACCGTCTCGACGCCGAAGAAGGTGAACCAGTGGGGCGGCAACTCGGTGCCGCGCGAAAACTTCGCCGGATCGACGTTGAAGGCGCCGGCGGCGCGGCGCACGGCCATCAGCCCGACATCGTCCTCGACGGTGCGCACGCGGCCGATCCAGGGCCGCAGATCCTTCATCGCCTCGTCCATCCAGCTCATCGCGTCGTCCTCCGTGGCGCGGGAAAATCGCACGGCCGAGGACGAAGAAGAAGAGCCTGCTTTCGCTAGGTGCGCCGGTCGCGCACCGCCAGCAATGCCTTGAGTCCCTGCCAGCCCCAGTAGACCCGGTGATAGACGATCAGCCCGTTCTCGATGTCCATCGATTCGAACAGATCGACCTGCGCGCCGCCGGGCGTCAGCCGCGGATACTCCCAGGTAAGGTGCCGACCGTTGGAGAAGAACAGGCCGGTCCGATAGAGCTCCCTGAATTCCTTGCGGAGGTTCGTGAAGTTGCGGGCGAACAGTTGCTCGATCTCGCCGCGGCCGCGCAGGATGCCTTCGTCGCGATCCGGGAACTGCGCCAGGACAGTCGGACTCTCGAACACGGCGTGCTCGGCATAGAGCGCCATCAGGCCGCCAAGGTCCTGGCTCGTGATGGTGGCGTGCCAGCGCTCGTAGATGTGGCGAACCTGGGCCTCTTCGTCGGCAGACATGGTAACTCTCCTTTCACGATGCGAGGAAGCCATAGCGCCCCGGTACTGACAGCGTTGTGTCAGCAGCATGCAAAAGAAAAGGGGGCCTCGCGGCCCCCCCTTTCCGTCGATCTGCGGTGTCGCTCAGATCGAGTAGTACATCTTGTACTCGACCGGCGCCGGCTGGTGCTCCCAGTTGTAGACCTCTTCCCACTTGAGCTCCATGTAGGCATCGATCTGGTCGTCGGTGAACACACCGCCCTTGGTGAGGAACGTGCGGTCGGCGTCGAGTGAGTTCAGCGCCTCGCGCAGCGAGCCCGCGACGGTCGGAACCTTGGTCAGCTCTTCCGGCGGCAGGTCGTACAGGTTCTTGTCCATCGGGTCGCCCGGATGGATCTTGTTCTGGATGCCGTCGATGCCGGCCATCAGCATCGCCGCGAAGGCGAGGTAGGGATTGGCCGACGGATCGGGGAAGCGGACTTCCACGCGCTTGCCCTTCGGCGAGGCCGAGTAGGGAATGCGGCACGAGGCCGAGCGGTTGCGCGAGGAGTAGGCCAGCAGCACCGGCGCCTCGAAGCCCGGGATCACGCGCTTGTAGGAGTTGGTGCTGGCGTTGCAGAAGGCGTTGAGCGCCTTGGCGTGCTTGATGATGCCGCCGATGTAGTACAGCGCCGTCTCCGACAGGTCGGCATAGCCCGAGCCCGCGAACAAGGGCTTGTTGTCCTTCCAGATCGACTGGTGGGTGTGCATGCCCGAGCCGTTGTCGCCATAGAGCGGCTTCGGCATGAAGGTCACCGACTTGCCGTAGCTGTGGGCGACGTTGTGCAGGGTGTATTTGTACTTCTGCACGTTGTCGGCGGTCTTCACCAGGGTGTCGAAGCGGAAGCCGAGCTCGTTCTGTGCCGGCGCCACCTCGTGGTGATGGATCTCCATGACCAGGCCCATGTCGGTGCAGACCGACATCATCTCGGCGCGCAGGTCATTGTGCGAATCGACCGGCTGGACGGGGAAGTAGCCGCCCTTGACGCCCGGGCGATGGCCCATGTTGCCGCCTTCGTACTCGGCGCCGGTGTTCCACGGCGATTCGCTCGAGGTGACCTTGTAGAAGCTGCCGCCCATCGAGACGTCGAAGCGCACGTCGTCGAACACGAAGAACTCGAGCTCGGGGCCGAACACGGCGGTGTCGCCGACGCCGGCCGACTTCAGGAACGACTCGGCGCGCTTGGCGGTCGAACGCGGGCAGCGGGCATAGAGCTGGCCGGTCGAGGGCTCGACGACGTCGCAGGCGATGATCAGGGTCGTCTGAGCGGCGAAGGGATCGAGCACGGCCGTCGACGTGTCGGGCATCAGGATCATGTCGGACTCGTTGATCGCCTTCCAGCCGGCGATCGAGGAACCGTCGAACATCACGCCGTCGGCGAAGGTGCTTTCATCGGTGGCCGAAGCCATACGGGCGGTGTGCTGCCACTTGCCGCGCGGATCAGTGAAACGGAAGTCGACGAACTTGACGTCCTTTTCCTTGATCAGCGTGAGAACCTGTTTGGCGTCCATTTGTCGTGCTTCCCTTTCCAGTGGTCACTTTTTGCCTCTGCCCCAGAGGCTAGGTCTCATACGGCGGCGTCTCCGCGCTCGCCAGTACGA
>DATGZZ010000562.1:0-3048 GCA_035296945.1 Reyranella sp. | reverse complement strand
TGACGCTGCCCAAGAAGATGTTCGACAACATCCTGATGGAGATCGATCCGACCATCGCGGCGGTGTCGGTGGTCCAGATCCTCCTGGTTTCCATCGTCATGGTGCTGATCGGCCGCTTCGGCCGGGGCCTCAGGGACAGCGCGCGTTAGGAGCAACAGCATGGCCGATTCCGTCTTCCACAAGGACTTCAAGTCGATGCCGTGGTGGTGGGAATGGTGGCATCCCAACACTGAGCTGTCGCAGGACCCGCCGCGCAAGACCGACGTGCTGGTGGTGGGCGCGGGCTATGGCGGCCTGTCGACGGCGCTGGAGCTGGCGCGGTCGGGCGTCGAGGTCACGGTGCTCGAGCGCGGCGCCTTCGGCGACGGCGCCAGCACGCGCAACGGCGGCGGGGTCAGCGGCGGCACGACGCTGGGCAAGGGCTTCTCGGGCAAGGGCGTGCGCAGCGATCCCGAGGAATGGAAGAAGGTGATGTCGCGCATGCTGAGCGACGCCGCCGATTCGCTGGCCCAGGTCGAGACGGTGATCCAGCGCGAAGGCATCGAATGCTACTGGCGCATGAACGGGCGCTTCAGCGGCGCCTTCACGCCCAAGCACTACAACGAGCAGGCAGCCAAGGTCGGCACCTACAACAAGAGCGCCGGCCTCGGCACCTACATGGTGCCGCGCGAGCAGCAACGCGAGGAGATCGCGTCGGACTACTACTATGGCGGCATGGTGGTGGAACGCACCGGCCAGCTTCACCCGGCGCTGTACTACGGCGGCCTTCTCAAGGCCACGCACAAGGCCGGCGCCCGCCTCTGCGCTGAGTGCGACGCCGAGAAGATCGAGCGCAAAGCCGGCGGCTTCACCGTGCTCACCAACAAGGGGCCGATCGAGGCGCGCGAGGTGGTGATCGCGACCAACGGCTACACGGGCGACGTGACGCCGACGCTGAAGCGCCGGCTGGTGCCGGTCGCCAGCCACATCATCGCGACCGAGGAGCTGCCGGAGGACCTGGTCAAGAGCCTGATCCCCAAGGGCCGCGTCGTCAGCGATACCAAGCGCGTGCTTTGCTATTACCGGCGCTCGCCCGACGACAAGCGGGTGATCTTCGGCGGCCGTGCGCGCTTCACCCAGGTCACGCCCGAAGTCAGCGCGCCGGTGCTGCACAGCTACATGCTGGAGCGCTGGCCCCAGCTCAAGGGCACCAAAGTCACGCATGCCTGGACGGGCAACGTGGCCTTCGCGTTCGATTTCCTGCCGCACATGGGCCAGGAGCAGGGCATGCACTACCTCATGGCCTGCAACGGCTCGGGCGTCGCCATGATGTCCTATCTTGGGTACCAGACGGCGCGGAAGATCGTCGGCGGCTCGAACGTCCCGATCAACGCCTTCGACGGTCAGGATTTCCCGACCGTGCCGTTCTACAGCGGCAATCCCTGGTTCCTGCCCATGGTCGGCGCCTGGTACCGCACCCGCGACTGGTGGGACCGGCTCACGGCCTAGACTACCGCACGGCGTAGAGCTCGATCGGGCGCGGCTGTCCGTCGAGGGCGATCTCACCAAGGTGTTCGGCGTCGACTACGGTCTTTAGGCGTGACACGACAGCTGCCGACATCATCACCGGCCGGCCAGTCTTCTTGCAGGCGGCCTCGATGCGGTTCGCGATGTTCACGGCATCGCCGATCACCGAGAACTCGAGGCGCTGGCTGGTGCCGACACTGCCTACGATCGCGGGTCCGGCATGGATACCGATGCGCTGGGCAAGCGGTGGCTCACGGCGTGCCGCCCTCACGGCGTTCAACCGCTGCAAAGCGGCCGTCATCCCGCGTGCGGCCCGCACGGCGCGATCAGCGGCATCAGTCACCGCAACGGGAGTCCCGAACGTGGCCATGATCCCGTCGCCGATGAATTTGTCGAGCGTGCCACCGGCACTGAAGATTTCGGCCACCATGTATTCCTGGTACTCCGACAGCAGGCCCAACGCCTGAGACGGCGAGAGCCCCGCGCACAGGCGAGTGTATCCCGCGATATCGCTGAACAGCACGACCACGTCCTGCTCGTGGCCTCCCCGGACGAACGCTTCGCCGCCGTCGCGAATGCCGGCGGCGACATCCGGCGAGAAGTAGCGGCTGAGCTGATCGGTCGAGCGCTGTAACTCGGCTGCTTCACTCACGGTCCGTCGCGCTATCCATGCGGCAAAGGCCGCCCCTGCGGTCGCGGCGGCGACGAATATCAGCTCGAAGACGACCCGGCTGCGGCTGATCGCTGGACCGAGGTAAGCCTCCGTGCTGCCCGTGGCGACGACCGTTGCGTGATCGAGCATGGCCATCCAGAGGAATACGAGCAGGGTGAGAGCGACACCGATGCCGACGATCACGACGTAGAGCGGGCGCAGGGTGAGCGTCATGGTCGCCAGCACGCTGAGGCCGACGGCCGCGACGGGGAGCTTCACCAGCAACGCAACTGGCGCCGGCGGAGTGAGGCCGAGCCAGAGAACGAAACTTGCGATCGCGGGGAAGGTCGCAGCCATCAGGGCGGTGACGATGCCGACACCTGCGACCCATATTCGCCGGCGCAGCAGGATCAGGTGGCACACGCAGATCGAGATGCATGCGCCGAAATAGATCGCGATGCCTCCGGGCCGCACACTCTCGCGGGCCGCGCCTGAGGCAAGCACCGCGAGGTAAATGGCCACTGTGAGGAAGCCCGCGAGCGCGATGGCGACCAGCAGTGTCAGGCTGCGCGCTTCGCGCTCACGAAGCAGGGCGGCGGGTGTGCCGCTTACGGGATGGTCCATGGTAGATGCCTGCCCCCGCGGGCAGGTTAGCCGACTTGGACCGTCAGGTCATGGCGAAGGCTAGGCGTTGTGCGCGCGGTTCAGCCGCTCGAAGCCTTCGGCCAGATCGGTCTTGAGATCCTCGACGTCTTCCAGGCCGATATGGATACGCAGCAGGTGCTTGCCTTGCGGCCGCGGTACGGCGGTGCGGTACTGGTCGGGATGGGCGGGGATCAGCAGGCTCTCATAGCCGCCCCAGCTCGCGCCCATGCCGAAGATGTCCATGC
>DATGZZ010000561.1:0-4454 GCA_035296945.1 Reyranella sp. | reverse complement strand
TGACGCTGCCCTTCTTCATGCCGCTGGTGGCGAAGCTCGGCATCGACCCGGTGTGGTTCGGGTGCCTCTTCCTGATCTCGATGCAGGTGGGGCTGCTCTCGCCGCCTTTCGGCCTCCTGCTCTTCGTCATGAAGGGCGTGGCGCCGCCCGAGATCACGATGCGGCAGGTCTGGGCGGCGGCCTTTCCCTATACGGTGATCGTCTTCGGCGTGCTGATGCTCGTCGTGTTCGTGCCGTCCGTTGCCACGCTGATGACGGGAGCCATGCGATGACCGACCCGATGACCAGTCGCGCGGCACTCGACGCGGCCCGTCTGCTGGCGGCCGGCCGCCGCGCGCACGAGACGGTGCCGGGACTGCCCGACGTGCGGACGTTCGACGACGCCTACGCCGTGCAGGCCGCTTTCCGCCCGCTTTGGGATGACGCCGTCGTCGGCCGCAAGGTCGGCTGTTCATCGGAACAGTCGCAGCGGCTCGTCAATTCGCCGGGGCCGATCGCCGGGGTTCTCTTTCGTGAGGCGCTGTGGCCGCAACCGGCTACCCTCTCGGCCGCCCGTTTCTTTGTCGTCGGCGTCGAGGCGGAGTTCGGCTTCCGGCTGGGCCGCGACCTGCCGGCGCGGTCGCAGCCCTATGAGCGGGAGGAGGTGAGCGCCGCGGTCGACGCCGTCGTGCCGCTCATCGAGATCTGCGACACGCGCCTGTCCGAGTGGCGGACGCGTCGCATCGAAGAGATCACCGCCGACAATGCCTTCAATGGTGGTGTCGTGGTCGGGACCGCCTTCGCGGCATGGCGCAGCCTCGATCTCGCGAGCCACATCGTCACCCTGTCGGTCGACGGCGCGCTGAAAGGCGAGGGGACCGGCGCCTTGGTACTCGGCCATCCGCTGATCGCGCTGACCTGGCTCGCCAACGAACTGTCGCGCCGAGGCGACGGCATGCACGCGGGCGAGCTTGTCGCCGCCGGCACCTGTACCGGGCTGCACTTCGTCCAGGCGGGCAGCACGGTCGTGGCGGACTTCGGTGCCGCACTGGGCGAGGTGACAATCCAATTCGCCGAGTGAGTACCCGGAATCACAAATGTCTGATACAGCCCCACTGTCATCCCGAGCGCAGCGAGGGACCTTTCCTGCGGCCTCAAAGGTCCCTCGCTGCGCTCGGGATGACAACGGAGTCCGTATCAGGCATTTGTGATTCCAGGTACTGGACTAGCCTGTGAACGCGCAGGCAGGATCGGACGGCGGATGCCAAGCAAGTGGATCGCGGCGGGGGTTGCGTTGTTCTTTTGCCTCCCGTCGGCGGAGGCGCAGCTCACAGGCGAGAACCTGATCGTCTCGCCGCCGGCCGGTTTCATGGTCGGCTACTCGGACACGAACAATTTCGTGAGCCTTACGGAATGGATTCCGAGCAACGAGACGGTGCAGAACTGGTCGGAGATGGTCACGGTTCAGATCTTCTCCCGGCGAGCCGATCTCAACCCCGTGCCATTTCTCAAGACGCTTCAGGGGCAATGGCTCGCCGCCTGCCCAGGAAGCACGCCCGCCTCGGTCATGTCCGACAAGATCAACGGTTACGAGGCGGCGACGATGCTGCTTCGCTGCCCGCGGCTGGCGGCAACCAGCAGGCCCGAAACGACGATGTTTCGCGCCATCAAGGGAAAGGGCAGCCTCTACCTCGTTCAGCGCGCCATCCGGTCCGCCGGGACGCCGGATGAAGTGGAGCGCATGAAGCGCTATCTCAGCGAGGTCAGCGTGTGCGAGGCCGGGTCGCCCGACCATCCCTGTCCCGGCCTGAAACCGATGCCTCGATAGATGGCGTCGGGCACCCGCCCGAGGCCCTGAGGCGAGGTTGACGTTTACGTAAAGGTAAACTACATCCCCAACGCTGGCGGAGCAGGCGCCGGCGGACCAAAGTCCCAAGAACAAGACCCGTTATCGACCGCCGGAGGAGCGCTCAGTGACAGCGTTGGCAGCCCATTACACGCCCGAACACCAGATGTTTCGCGAGTCCTGCCGGCGCTTTTTCGAGAAAGAGGTCACGCCCTTCCACATGAAGTGGGAGGAAGAGGGCATCGTGCCGCGCGAGCTGTGGCGCAAGGCCGGCGCGCAGGGCCTTTTAGGCATGACCATGCCCGAGGAATACGGCGGCGCCGGCGCCGACTTTCTCTACAGCGCCATCCTGATCGAGGAGCAAGGCCGGGCACTCGCCTCGGGTCCGGCCTTCTCGCTGCACAACGACATCGTCGTGCCCTACCTGCTGCACTACGGCAGCGAAGAGCAGAAGAAGAAGTGGATCCCCAAGGCCTGCTCCGGCGAGCTGGTCACGGCCATTGCCATGACCGAGCCCGGCACCGGCTCTGACCTGCAGGCGGTCAAGACCAGCGCGGTGATGGACGGCAATCACTGGGTGATCAACGGCTCGAAGACCTTCATCAGCAACGGCCAGCTCGCCGACATGGTGATCGTCGTCGCCAAGACCGATCCCAAGCTCGGCGCCAAGGGCACGTCGCTGATCGCCGTCGAGACCAACACCGAAGGCTTCAAGCGCGGCCGCAATCTCGAGAAGATCGGCATGAAGGCGCAGGATACGTCGGAGCTGTTCTTCGACAATGTGCGCGTGCCGGCCGACCACCTGCTGGGCGGCCCCGGCATGGGCTTCATCCAGCTCATGCAGCAGCTGCCGCAGGAGCGCCTGGTCATCGCCATCCAGGCGATTGCCGCCATCGAGGCCGCGATGGAGCACACGGTGGCGTACGTCAAGGACCGCAAGGCGTTCGGCAAGCCGATCATCGATTTCCAGAACACCCGCTTCAAGCTGGCCGAGCTCAAGACCAAGGCTCTGGTCGCGCGCGTGTTCGTCGACGATTGCGTGGCGCGGCACCTCAAGGGCGAGCTCGACGTCGCCACCGCAGCGATGGCCAAGTACTACACCACCGACCTGCAGTGCGAGCTCATAGACGAGTGCCTGCAGTTCTTCGGCGGCTACGGCTATATGTGGGAATACCCGATCGCGCGCCTCTACGCCGACGCGCGCGTGCAGAAGATCTACGGCGGCACGAATGAGATCATGAAAGAGCTGATTGGACGTACGCTTTGACAAGCGCCCTCATGTTCCTCTCCCCCGCTAGGGGGAGAGGTTAGGTGAGGGGGCCTCGACGGATGTAACCCCCTCACCCAGCCTCTCCCCCTAGCGGGGGAGAGGAGCATGACGGTTGAAGGTAAAGAATTGAGATTAGGAGACCAACCATGACCGACGCATTCATCTACGACGCCGTCCGCACCCCGCGCGGCAAGGGCCGCAAGGATGGCTCGCTGCACGAAGTGACCCCGGTGCGGCTCGCCGTCACCGCCCTGCAGGCGGTGCGCGACCGCAACAAGCTCGACACCCATCTGGTCGACGACATCGTGCTGGGCTGCGTCATGCCGATCGGAGAACAAGGTGCCGACATCGCCCGCACCGCGGCCGTCGTCGCGGGCTACGCCGAGACCGTGTCGGGCGTGCAGGTCAACCGCTTCTGCGCCTCGGGCCTCGAAGCCACCAACATGGCGGCGGCGCAGGTCATGTCGGGCCAGAGCCAGGCCGCGATCGGCGGCGGCGTCGAATCGATGTCGCGCGTGCCCATGGGCTCCGACGGCGGCGCCTGGCCGACCGATCCTGCCGTGGCCATCCCGATGTACTTCGTGCCCCAGGGCGTCTCGGCCGACCTTATCGCCACCAAGTATGGCCTGAGCCGCGACGACGTCGACGCCTACGCCGTCGAATCGCAGAAGCGCGCCAAGGCCGCCTGGGACGCCGGCTACTTCAAGAAGTCGATCGTGCCGGTCAAGGACCAGAACGGCGTCGAGCTTCTGGCCCACGACGAGCTGATGCGGCCGCAGACGACCATGCAGACGCTGGCGGCGCTCGAGCCCAGCTTCAAGATGCAGGGCGAGATGATGCCGGGCTTCAACGCGGTGGCGCAGCAGCGCTATCCCGAGGTCGAGAAGATCAACCATGTCCACCATGCCGGCAATTCGTCGGGCATCGTCGATGGCGCCGCCGCCATCCTGATCGGCACCAAGGAGTTCGGCGAGAAGGCCGGGCTGAAGCCCCGCGCGCGCATCCGCTCCTTCGCGTCGATCGGCTCGGAGCCCGCGATCATGCTGACCGGTCCGGCGCCGGCGTCGGAGAAGGCGCTGAAGCGCGCCGGCATGTCGGTGAAGGACATCGACCTCTGGGAGCTGAACGAGGCCTTCGCCGCCGTCGTGCTGCGCTACCTGCAGATCCTCAAGATGCCGCACGACAAGATCAACGTGAACGGTGGCGCCATCGCCATGGGCCATCCGCTGGGCGCCACCGGCGCCATGATCCTGGGAACGCTGCTCGACGAGTTGGAGCGGCGCAACCTGTCGACCGGCCTCGCCACGCTCTGCGTCGGCGGCGGCATGGGCACCGCGACGATCATCGAGCGCGTCTAAA
>DATGZZ010000560.1:0-5642 GCA_035296945.1 Reyranella sp. | reverse complement strand
GAGATAAACGCGCAGTTCCGAGAGATCGAGGAAGTCGGCCAGCGAGATCGGCGCCACGCTGAAGCCGCGCCCGGCCTCGGTGCGCGCCAGGCCTTCCGACACCAGATGCGACAGCGCCTCGCGCAGCGTCCCGACCGAGGTGTCGTAGCGCTGGCGCAGCTCGCCGAAGCGCAGGCGCTGGTCGGGCTTCAGCACACAGCACAGGATGTCCTCGCGCATGCGGCGCAGCACGTCGAAGGTCGCGGCATCCTCGGCCCGCACGTCCTGGGGCGCGGTCGTGGCGGCGGCGCGGTCGGTGATGTCGGGCATCTTCAGGATCTTGGCCATGGGTGTCCTCAAACGCCGAGATAGGCTTCACGGATGTGGGGTTGCTGCAGAAGGTCGGTCGGCAGGCCGGTGCTGACAATGCGGCCTTGCTCCAGCACATAGGCGCGGTCGGCGACGTCGAGCGCCTTTAGCACGTTCTGCTCGACCAGCAGCACGGCGGCACCGTCCTGGCGCACGCGGGCGATGATATCGAACATGTCGTCGACGATGGTCGGCGCCAGTCCCAGCGACGGCTCGTCGAACAGCACGATGCGCGGCCGCGCCATCAGCGCCCGGCCAATCGCCACCATCTGCTGCTGGCCGCCCGAGAGTTCGCCGGCCAGCTGGCGGCGCTTGTCGCGCAGGATGGGGAACAGGCCGTAGACGCGTTCCAGCGATTCCTGGCGATGGGCGCGCGCCGCCGCCAGATAGCAGCCGAGCTCGAGGTTCTCCTCGACCGACATCTTGACGAACAGCCGCCTGCCCTCGGGGACGAGCGCGATGCCGTGGCCGCAATAGTCATGGGCGCGCACCCGGGTCATGTCGGCGCCGTCGAAGCTGAGCTCGCCGCCGCGGCAGCGCAGCAGCCCGGCCATGGCGTTGATCAGCGTGGTCTTGCCCGCGCCGTTGGGACCGATCACCGACACGATCTCGCCGGCATCGACGTCGAGCGAGACGTCCCAGATCGCCGTGGCGTCGCCGTAGCCGACATGGAGGTTGCGGGCTTCAAGCAGCATAGGCTTTGCCCAGATAGATGCTGACGACGCGCGGATCACGCATGACCTCGCGCGGCTTGCCGAGGGCGAAGAGCTTGCCTTCGTTCAGCACGGCGACACGGTCGCTGAGCTCGACGACGGCACGCATCAGGTGCTCGACGAACACGATGGTGGCACCTTGCGCGCGGATGGCGCGGACCAGGCGGATGGCATTGTCGATCTCGGTCGGGTTGAGGCCCGACAGCACCTCGTCGAGCAACAGGAGCTTGGGGCGGGCGGCGAGCGCGCGTGCGAGCTCGAGGAACTTGCGCTCGTGCAGGTTCAGGCCAGCCGGCAGCACCTCTTCCTTGCCGCCGAGGCCGGTGAAGCCGATCCAGTGCAAGGCCTCGTCGCGCATCTCTGCCTTGGAGCGCCGAGGGCCACCGAATGTCGCGCACAGCGCGACATTGTCGAGGACGGTCATGTTGGCGAAGGGCCGCGGGATCTGATAGGTGCGCGCCACGCCGCGGCGGGCGATCTCGTGCGCGGGATCGCGGCCGATCTCGGCGCCATCGAGCGTGATGGTGCCGCTGGTGAGAGGATAGAAGCCCGAGATGACGTTGATCAACGTGGTCTTGCCCGAACCGTTGGGCCCGACCAGGCCGAAGATCTCGCCCTCGTGCACGTCGAGGTCGACGCCGGCCAGGGCCTGCAGGCCGCCGAAGTGCTTGGTGACGCCCCTCACCTGCAGGATCGAGCGCTCGCTGATCGTCGGTGCCGCTGCCGCCACGACCGGAACCACTGCCGCTCTTGTCGTCACAGCCGCGGCACGGCGGCGCTTCAGCCAAGCCTGGATCGCCGGGATGACACCATCGGGCAGCCACAGGATGGCGGCGATCAGGATCAGGCCGACGATGGCGCGGCCCATGATCGCCTCGCCGCCGCTGATGAAAGCGTAGAGCAAGGCGGTGATGGCGGTGGCGCCGATTGCCGGTCCGAGCCAATGGCGCGCCCCGCCCAGCACGCTCATCAGCACGACATAGAGACCCACGGTGAGCTCGAACGTGCCGGCCACGGTGATGAAGCCGACATACATGGCATGGATGCCGCCCACCGCGCCGGCGATGCCGGCCGACAGCGCGAAGGCCGCGATCTTGTAGCGGAAAGTCGGCACGCCCTTGGCCTCGGCCACATCCTCGTCGTCATGGATGGCGAACAGGCCGAGGCCAAGCCGCGAATGGGCCACCCACCACGCCGTGGCGAGCGTGAGCACGCACATGGCGAAGCCCAGGATGTAGATCGTGCCGGTCTGCGTCGGCATGAGGTCGGGCAGCGGCACCGCGCTCATGAACACGCCGCCGCCGCCGTCGATCGGCGTGTTGAGGATGATGGTGGCGATGACGAAGGTCACGGCGAGGGTGAGCAGCGCGAACAGCTCGCCGCGCAGCCGGCGCAGGCGGAACACGACGGCGCCGATGCCGGCCGCCAGCAGCGCGGCCAACGCGGCCGCAACCGGTACGGTGACGAGGAAGGGCATGCCGAACTTGGTCGTGAGCGCGGCCGTCGTATAGACGCCGACGCCGAAGAAGGCGGCGTGGCCCAGGCTGAAGTAGCCGGCAAAACCGCTGAGCAGAGCCCAGCTCGTCGACAGCGAGACCCAGAAGAAGATGAGATAGATGAAGGACTCGTAGAACGCCGGCATCTTCGCCATCGGCAGGAAGGCGAGCGCGACGATGGCGGCAGCGGCCGCTGCCTTGGGGAGGTCGCGGGCGGCGTTCACAGCCATTCCGGATCCCACAGCAGGATGGCGATCAGCACCGAGAAGGACACGACGGGCGCCCAGGCCGGCTCGAGGACCGCCATGGCGATCGATTCGCTGGCGCCGATCAGCATGCCGGCCAGCAAGGCGCCCAGTGGATTGCCCAGCCGGCCGATGATGACGACGGCGAACACCCCGCCCAGCCAGACCCAGATCTGCGCCGGTGCGAGCGTCTGGATCAGCGCGATGAAGGTGCCGGCGATCCCGGCATAGGCCGCGCCCATGCCGGACAGCAGATAGGCGAGCTTCTTGTGGTCGACGCCGTAGGCTGCCGCGATGTCGGCATCCTCGGCGGCGGCGCGCAGGGCCTTGCCGACATAGGTCTTGCGCAGCCACAGCCAGGTGCCCACGGCCAGCACGCCTGCCACCAAGCAGAGCACGAGATCGAGCACCGGGATGTAGAACGCGCCCCACTTGATGGACAACGTCGAGTAGTGCGTCTCGAAGCGGCGATAGTCGGCGGTCCAATAGAGCTGAATCGCCACTTCCAGGATGACGGCGAAGCTGAAGGTGATGAGCAGTGAGGCCAGCTCGTTCACCTTGAAGCGATCGAACAGCCAGTGCTGGGCGAGGCCGATCACGAACATCACCGGCACGACCATTGCCGCCGCCCACCACGGTGCCACGTGGTAGGTCGTGCCGAGCTCGTAGGTCAGGTAGGCGGCGAGGAAGGCGAGCGCGAAATGGCTGAGATTGACCAGCCGCAGCAGGCCCCAGCTCAGGCTGAGGCCCAGCGCGAGCAGGCCGTACATGCCGCCTGCCAGGACACCGGAGATGAGGGCTTGGCCGAGAAGCGTGGCGGAGGGCACTAGGCGCTCATCACTTCGCGTCCATATGACGGGCGCGAATTCATAAGTCCTCCCCCGTCATACGGGGGAGGATACAGGAGGGGGAGAGCCCCAAAGGGGATTCGAGAAGAAGACGTCATGATCTGAAATTGGCAGGCATCGCGACTGAGGCTCTCCCCTCCCAACCCTCCCCCGTATGACGGGGGAGGAGGATGAGAAGACGAGGATGAGGTCACGTAGCAATCAACTTCACCCCTGGCGCCACGAACTGCTTCGGCCAGATGACCTTCCACTGCTTGTCCTGCACCTGGCGGATGAGCTGGGCGGGTTCACCGTGATTGTAGAGGCCGTCGAACTTGGTCGGGCCGTAGACTGTGGTCACGACGTTCTTCTTCAGCCAGGCCGCGATCTGCTTGTCCTCCAGGCTCTTGGCCCCGTTCACGCCGGCCTCGAGGATCTGCCAGGCGGCGACCATACCGGCGGCCTGGGCATCGATGATCGAATACGGCAAGTTCGCCTTGGCGGCGCGCTCCTTGTAGAGCTCGGCGATCTTCTTCATGCCCGGCCGGCTCATGAACGGCTCGTCGGGCTCGAGGAAGGTCGACGACCAGACGAGATTGCCGTCGGGCGACAAGGCGAGCGGCCCGGGCGCGGGATAGAGGTGGAAGCTGGTCTTGGGCGTGTAGTCGAGCTTGCGCAGCGCCTCGAGCAGCTGGTTGCTCTCGAGACCCAGCGAGCCCACCCACAGGAAGTCGGCATTGGCCTCCTTCACCCGCGCGGCGATGGCGCCAAAGTCGCGGTTGCCCGATTCGTACTCGAGATAGAGCGCTACCTTGACGCCGCGCTTCTCGGCCTCGGTGCGCATGCCCTGGGCCATGAACTGCGCCGAGGGGAACTTGCTGGTGACGATCACCATGGTCTTGGGCGGCGTCGGCAGGCTCGCCATCGCGTCGAGGATGACGTTGGGATAGGTCTTGTCCGGCTCCGAGCCGAACGGCGTCGCCGGGAACGCCATGTCGTAGGTCTGCAGCTTGGGGATGCCCATGCTGCTCTGGATCATCACCTTGCCGTAGCGCTGGGCCACGCCCATCGCCGCCAGGATCGGCGCGGTGGCGTAGGGCCCCATGATCAGGTCGACCTTATCGACGGTGATCAGCTTCTCGTAGAGGCTGCGCGCCACGTCCGGCTTGGACTGGTCGTCGAGCAGGATGTATTCGACGGGCCGGCCCAGAAAGCCATTCCGGCTGTTGATGTCCTCGATCATGATCTCGGCGGCGATCTTGTGGATCACCGCGGTCTGCGCGAGGAAGCCGGTCAGCGACAGCGTGCCGCCCACCTTCACCGGCGCGCCCGAGGGCGCCGCCCGCAGGATCGCCGGCGCCGCGAGCGCGGCCGATGCTCCGATCAATCCTCCCAACACGCGGCGACGGCGCCACGCACCCATCCGATGGTTCATTGTTCCCTCCACACCGCGGCGCGTTGTTGCGTCGAGCGCCGTTGGCCGCATGTTGGGACAACGCGGAAGCGCTGTAAACGTATTTTCGAAAGTTTCGAAACTTTCGAAGATCGTTACCGGCCGGTGACTCCGAGGAAGCGCTCGAGCGGCGCGGGATCGGCGAGCAGTGCGGCACTGTCGCTCTGATGCACGATACGGCCGCGCTCCAGGATCAACGCGCGATCGGTGATGGGCAGGATTTTCTGCGCATGCTGCTCGACGATGATGGCGGCGAGCTTCTCTTCGCGAAGCAGGCGAGTCAGTGCCGCCAGCAGCTCCTGCACGATGATCGGCGCCAACCCTTCGGTCGGCTCGTCGAGCAGCAGCAGGCGCGGGTTGGTCGCGAGCGCGCGGCCGATCGCCAGCATCTGCTGCTCGCCGCCGGACAGCGATCCGCCGGATTGCTGGGCGCGCTCCTTCAGGCGCGGGAAGAGTCCGAAAACACGCTCGATGCTCCACGGCCCTGGCCGCGCGACGGCCGTGATGTTCTCCTGGACGCTGAGCGAGCGAAAGATGTTGCGCTCCTGCGGCACCCAGCC
>DATGZZ010000559.1:0-10370 GCA_035296945.1 Reyranella sp. | reverse complement strand
CGTCGTCCGTCTATCGACCCCCTGCATATGGGCGCTTGTCGCTCGCTTGGCAAGACCCCCTCCCGGCTTTCCAGGCTGGGCCGCAGGGTGTAGGAACAGGGCACCATCGCCTAAAGCGTCGGCTTGCGATGGCTGAGAGAGGCGTGTGCTCCCGCCACAGCGCGAGGACCATGGTGATCAACGCTCTTCCGTACCGTATCTGACATGCAGGCCACCCGCGGCTCGATCCAGTTTCTCGGCCGGCTGACCGGCGGCGGCGCACTCGCGTGCGACGGCGAGGCGATGGGTCGCGCCACCTTCGAGATCGACGGCTTCCGTACGCGGACCGGCGAGGTGGTGGGCTCGGGCGAGATCCGCATGACCCCCGCCGAGCTCGACCATGCCTTCGGTCGCACCAACCTCACCCTCACCACCGACGACGGCCGCGTGCTCACCGTGCGCTTCTCCGGCAAGCGCCACAACGCCTCCGACAGCGCGGCCCACGCCGATATCGCGGGCGATCTGCCGCCGGCCAAGGACTGGCGGCGCTAGAGCTTCACCCGGGAGCGCTCCGGGCGTCAGCGCGGCACGTCGTGGCGCTATGGAGAGTCCGTAGCCTTGATGCGCTCTTCCAGCATGGCACGGATCGGCGCATCGGCGGGTAGAAGAGCCAGCAGTGTCTTCCAGCGGCGGGCGGCAGCGGGCTTGTCGCCGGCCGCGAACGACGCCGCACCGAGATAGAACAGCGCGAGGCCGTTGCGCGGTTCGGCCTTCTCCAGTCGCTCGAGCACCGCGACAGCGGCCGGCGACGGCGACTCACCGGGCTTCAGGCCGCGCACATGCGCCTCGGCCCAGTCAGCCAGGACGCGCGCATCGACGGGACCGAGCGCATCGGCCTTGGCATAGGCGTCGATCGCGCTCGCAGTCTCGCCCAGCACCTTCCAGGCGTTGGCCAGACGCAACCAGCCGCCGCGATCCTGCGGATTGTCCTTCAGGCGCACGGCGAGGCCCTCGACCATGCCGCGGATCGCCTGCTGGCGCTGCTCGGGCGTCAGTGCCGCCATCGCCTCCTGCTGCTCGCGCGAAGGCTGCGGCATCGTCGTGTTGGCGGGCAGGCCCGCTGCCTGGGCAACCCGTGCCATCTCGGCGCGCAACATTGGCAGGAAAGGCGCACTGGGCGGGCTTTTGGCTTCGAGTTCCTGCCAGCGCCTGAGTGCGGCGGCGCTGTCGCCGGCCTGCGCGTCATGCAGCCCGAGATAGTAGAGAGACCGCGCATCGCCGGGCTGGGCGGCAAGTGCCTTGTTGAAGGCCTCGACGGCAGCGGGTGTGACCGTACCGTCGGCCTCGAGCGTCAACGCCTCGCCCAGCGCCGCCTGTGCGTCGGCATTGCCGGGCTCGCCAGCGACGCGCGCGCGCGCCTGGGCGACCAGTTGCGCAACGTCCATCACCTGATCGGCCGGCGGCTTTGCGCCGGCGACAAAAGGCGCGGCAGGCAGGCCCGGATGTCCGATCTTCAGGTAGAGGCCGAGGGCCAGCAACGGTATCGCCAGCGCAAGCGCGGGTGGCAACAAGCGATGCAAGGCGTCGGCCGGCTTAGTCGCCGTCTTCGCGCTGGAGTCGGCGAGCAGGATGCGGCGCTCGATCTCCAATCGCGCCGCTGCAGCTTCGCTGTCGCTGAGATTGCCGCCGGCGCACTCGCGCTCGATCTCGGCGAGCTGGTCGCGGTAGATCGCGAGCTCACCGTCGAAGCGGCTCGTCGATGTCACGCGCGAGCGCAGCAGCGGGATCAGCAGCGCACCGACCGTCGCTGTCGTGAGAAGCGCAAGCAGGAATTCCAGCATCAGCGGCCGAGCAGCGAGCGCAGCCGCTCGCGCTCCTCGTCGCTGAGCGGGGGCAGGGGCGCGGTGGCGCGGCGCCGCAAGGCCGTCAGCATGATGGCCGCCGCCGCGATCAGCAGCACCAACGGCGCGCCCAGCCACAGCAGCAATGTGCCGAGCTTGAAGGGCGGCTTCAGCAGCACATAGTCGCCGTAGCGCGCCACCATGAAATCGAAGACCTGGGTATCGCTGTCGCCGGCGCTCAGCCGCTCGCGCACGGCGCGGCGCATGTCGCGCGCCACCTCGGCGGCCGAATCGTCGATCGACTGGTTCTGGCAGACCACGCAGCGCAGCGCCTGGCCGATCTCGCGCGCCCGGGCTTCGAGCGCGGGATCCTTCAACATCTCCGACGGTTCGACGGCCAGCGCCGGCAGCGCGAGCAGCGCCATCAGCAGCAGGGTGACGGCGCACCTCACGGCTTGCCGCCTTTGAGGAACGGCAGGACGGTATCGCGCACATCCTTCTCGGTGATCGGGCCGCGGAAATGGAAGCGCACGATGCCATTGCCGTCGATCAGGTAGGTCTCGGGCACGCCGCTCAGGCCCCAGTCGAGTCCCGTCCGGCCGTCGAAATCCTGGCCGGCATGGAGGAAGGGATCGCCGAGCTTGGCGAGCCAGGCGCGCGCTTCCTCGGGCTTGTTCTTCCAGGCGACGCCGATGATGACCGCGCCGTCGCGCTGGGCAAGCCGGGTGAACAGGGGATGCTCGGCGAGGCAAGGCGTGCACCAGCTCGCGAAGAAATTGACGATCGTGGGCTTGCCGGTGCGCAGCATCGCATCGGTGAGCGGCTTGTCGCCGTCGCGCAGCGCGCGCAGGTCGAGCCGTGGCGCGGGGCGGCCGACCATCACCGAGCCGATCGACGCGGGATCGCGGCCCGCCATCAGCGACCAGGCGAAGAAGCCTGCCATCAGCGCCAGGGTGGCGAGCGGCAGCAGGAAGAGCAGACGCCGGCTCATTCGGCCGCCTGTACCGCCGGCCGGCGCGAGGGTGCGCCGATCCTGAGACGGCGGTCGGAGAGCGAGACGAAGCCACCGAAGGCGCACAGCGCAGCGCCCAGCCAGATCCACGGCGCCAGCGGATTGAGATAGAGCCGGACGACCCAGCCGGTGTTGCGATCGCCCTCGCCCAGAGCGGCGTAGAGATCGCGCAAACCGTTGGAGTGGATGGCGGTCTCGGCGACCTGGCGGCGCTGCACCGTGAACAGGCGGCGCTCGGGCTCCAGGATGGTGAAGGGCCGGCCGCCGACGGTCACGGCCAGGATGGCGCGCTCGGCGACGTAGTTGGGACCCTGCACGTTGTCGACACGCACCAGCGTGACGTCGTAGCCCGCGATGCGCGTCTTCTCGCCAGGCTTCAGGGTCTCGATCACTTCGAGATGCCAGGCGCCGGTCGCCACGGCACCGAGCACGACGACGCCCAGCGCAGCATGCGAGATGGTCATGCCCAGCGATGCGCGAGGCGTGGCGCGCAGGCGACGCAACGACTCGGACCACGGCGCGCGGCCAAGGCGCAGGCGGCCCGCGAACTCGACCAGGCTGCCCATGATCAGCCAGACGCCGAAGCCGAAGGCGACGGCAGCCAGGGTCGAGCGGCTGTCGATGGCGACGGCGGCGACGATGGCCGCGACCACCGCCACGAAGAAGGCGATGCGCAGTTGCTGCAGGGCGGGCCACAGCTCGGCGCGCTTCCAACCCAGGAAAGGGCCGACGCAGAGCGCGGCGAACAAGGGCGCGCAGAGCGGCACGAAGGTGGCGTTGAAGAAGGGCGGTCCGACCGAAACCTTGTTGCCGGTCAAAAGGTCGAGGAACAGCGGGTAGAGCGTGCCCAACAGCACCGTGACGGCAAGCGTGCAGAGCAAGAGGTTGTTCAGGATCAGCGCGCCTTCGCGGCTGATCGGCTGGAACAGCCCGCTCGATGTGAGCTTCGGCGCGCGCCAGGCGTAGAGCGCCAGGCCGCCGCCGGTGACGGTGAGCAGGAAGGCCAGGATGTAGAGACCGCGCGCGGGATCCTGGGCGAAGGCGTGCACCGAGGTGAGCACGCCCGAGCGCACCAGGAAGGTGCCGAGCAAGGACAGCGAGAAGGCGAGGATGGCCAGAAGGACGGTCCAGCTCTTCAGGGCATCGCGCTTCTCGACGACGATGGCGGAGTGCAGCAGCGCGGTGCCGGCGAGCCAGGGCATCAGCGAGGCGTTCTCGACGGGATCCCAGAACCAGAAGCCGCCCCAGCCGAGGATGTAGTAGGCCCACCATGAGCCGAGCGCGATGCCGAGCGTGAGGAAGCACCAGGCGGCGAGCGTCCACGGCCGCACCCAGCGCGCCCACGCCGGATCGACGCGACCTTCGAGCAGGGCGGCGATGGCGAAGGCGTAGGTCACCGAGAAGCCGACATAGCCGAGGTAGAGCAGCGGGGGATGGAAGGCCAGGCCCGGATCCTGCAGCAGCGGATTGAGGCCGTTGCCGTCGGCGGGCGCTGGCGACAGACGCTCGAAGGGATTGGAGGTGAACAGCAGGAAGGCGAGAAAGCCCATGCCGATCAGCGCCTGGATGGCAAGCACGCGCGCGCGCAGCGTGTCGGGCAGGTTGGCGCCGAACAGCGCCACGGCGGCGCCGAACACGGCCAGGATCAGCGCCCACAGGAGCATGCTGCCCTCGTGGTTCCCCCACACGCCGGAGATCTTGTAGACCAGCGGCTTGGCCGAATGCGAGTTGGCGACGACGTTGGCGACGGAGAAGTCCGACGTGACGTAGGCCTGTGTGAGAGCGGCGAAAGCAACGATCACAAGCAGCGCCTGGGTGAGCGCCGCCGTGCTGCCGAGCGCCATCAGCCGCGCATCACCGCGCGCGGCGCCGATCAGCGGCAGCGTTCCCTGCACCAGCGCGACAGCCAGCGCCAGGATGAGCGCGAAGTGGCCAAGTTCAGGAATCATGTCTTCCGGACCGCGGGCCTCCAGGCCCGCTCATGATTCATGATGCGGGCCTCGAGGCCCGCGGTCCACTTGACGCTCACTTCTTCTCTTTCCACTGGCCCGCCTCCTTGATCGCCTTGGCGACCTCGGGCGGCATGTAGTTCTCGTCGTGCTTGGCCAGGACCTCACGGGCGACGAACACGCCATCGGGACCCAGCGAGCCCTCGGCGATGACACCTTGGCCCTCGCGGAAGAGATCGGGCAGCAGGCCGCGATAGACGACGCTGACCGTCTTATGGGTGTCGGTGACGGTGAAACGCACGTCCTGGCCAGCCTTCTTGACGCTGCCGGCCTCGACCAGGCCACCCAGGCGGAAGCGGCGTTCCGGCGCGATGCTCTTCTCGGCGATCTGGCTCGGCGAATAGAAGAAGACGAGGTTGTCGTTAAGCGCCGTCAGCACCAGCGCCGCCGCAACGCCCAGCACGGCGAGCGAGCCCACCAGCAGCCACAGGCGCTTGCGCTTGGGAGTCATCGCTTCCTGTCGAGGCCGCGGGCGGTGAGCTCGCGGCGCGCCCGCCGGCGCGCGGCGATGCTCGCGATCACCAATCCGCCCAGGCAGACCAGCGCCACCGCGTAGGCCAACCAGATGAAGACCGCATGGCTCATGACGCTGGCTTAGCCTATGGCAAAGGCCGGGAGAAGGCGGCAAATGCGCTCCCTCACCGCCTTGTGTACGCGCCTGTCATACACTAGCTTACAGCGATGGCGGCCAAACCCATCCTGAACGTGCGCCTCGCCCCCGAGACGCTGCGCAAGCTCGACGCGGTCGCGGCCGCGACACGGCGCACGCGTTCGTTCATTGCCAACGAAGCATTGGAAGCCTGGATCAACCGGGAGATCGAGCTCATCGAGGGGCTGCAGCTCGCCCTGGAAGAGGGACGCGCAGGCAAAGGTATCCCGCACGACAAGGCCATGCGCCAGATCGACAACGCCGTCGATCGTGCCATCAAGCGCAACGGCCGCCGCAAGACGGCACGCAAGTAGGACTACATGAGGCGGGTCCTCTGGTCCCCGGCGGGACTGGCATTCTATGAGCGTGAGGTTCTCGACTGGCTCGACACGCTGGGTGAGACCGCCGCGCGCCGCATCAGGGGCGATATCGAACGGGCGACGGAGGTGTTGGCGCAGCGGCCCATCGGTCGGCCCGGCCGCATCGCCGGCACTTATGAAAAGAGCGTCATTGGCCAGCCCTATATCATTGCCTATGCCCTGCTACCGCGTGACGACGGTCAAGCCGACGACATCCTGATCCTGCGAGTCATTCATACGTCCCGCGACTGGCCGCCAGGACGCTGGCCGCGATGAACTACGACAGCTGATCCGCCATCTCGAGCCGGCGGCGATCGATCTCGGTCTCGGTGCGCACCATCACCAGCAGGATGAACAGCAGCAGGAACGAGCCCGCCATCCAGAGCAGCGGTATCAGGATCGCGGGATGGATGGCCGGCGCATCGAGCCGCGTGATCGACGCGGGCTGGTGCAGGGTATTCCACCAGTCGACCGAGAACTTGATGATCGGCAGGTTGATGACGCCGACCAGCGCCAGGATGGCCGCGGCGCGATCGCCGCGGTCGGGATCGTCGTAGGCGCGGCTCAAGGCGATGTGGCCGAGATAGAGGAAGAACAGCAGCAGCATCGAGGTGAGACGCGCGTCCCACACCCAGTAGGTGCCCCACATCGGCCGCCCCCACAGCGAGCCGGTGAGCAGGCAGACCAGCGCGAAGCAGGCGCCGACCGGTGCGGCGGCGCGGGCCATCAGCGCGGCCAGCGGATGGCGCCAGACCAGCAGCGAGGCGCCCAGCGCGGCGAGCAGCGCATACCCCGCCATGGACAGCCAGGCCGACGGCACGTGCACGAACATGATGCGTACCGTGTCGCCCTGCTGGTAGTCGGGCGGCGACTGCAGCAGCGCGAGATAGAGGCCGACCGCGAAGCCCAGCACGGTGGCCAAGGTCAGGCCCGGCAGCACGCGCTGGCTGAAGCGGCGGAAGCGCGCCGGGTTGGCGAGGAAATGCAGGTCGGCCATTTCTGCCCTGTGTCGGTCCTTGAGCGGTTCTTGTCTATTCGCCAGCCTGCCGCAAGGCGGCGGCCATGGCCCACGGGGTGGTGGCCAGCGCCACCAGCGCCAGCGCGGCAAGAATGGCGATATGAGCCCAAAGGTCCTCGCCCGTCATCAGGGTCTCGATGGCGGCAGCGCCGAAGATCAGGGTCGGCACGCAGAGCGGCAGCGCAAGCAGGGCCAGCAAAGCGCCGCCGCGGCGGGCGCCGAGCGTCAGGGCCGCGGCCAGGCCGCCGATCAGGGACAGGGTGGGCGTGCCGACCAGCAGGGTCGCTGCCAGGGCGATCAGCGCGTCAGGCGGCAGTCCGAAGGTGACGCCCAGCAGGGGCGCCAGGACGGCCAACGGCAAGCCGGTCACAATCCAGTGAGCGGCGCATTTGGCGAGGGCGGCGAGCTCGAGCGGCCAGGGCGCCAGCAGCAGCAGGTCGAGCGAGCCGTCCTCGTGATCGGCGGCGAACAGCCGGTCGAGCGACAGCATCGAGGCGAACAGCGCCGTGCACCACAGCACGCCGGCGGCAATGCGCGCCAGGATGTTGGTCTGCGGTCCGATGCCCAGCGGGAACAGCACCGTCGCCACGACGAAGAAGGCGAGCACGACGGTGATGTCCCCCGGACGCCGCCAGACCAAGCGCAGGTCGCGTGACAGCAAGGCCAGAAAGCCGGTCACGGGAGCGCCTTCTGAGGCGCGGAAAGCTCGACGGTGCGGGCGCCGGGCACGCCGAGATCGGCGTGGGTCGCCGCGATGGCGAGACCGCCATGGGCGAGATGCTGCTGCAGGACGGTGCGAAAGGCCTGCTGCGCCGTCGCGTCGAGCGCAGTCAGAGGTTCGTCGAGCAGCCATAACGGCGCTTGCGTCAGCATCACGCGAGCAAGCGCCGTACGGCGGCGCTGGCCGGCGGACAGCGTGCGCACCGGTCGATGCACCAGGGCATGGAGATCGAAGGCAATCAACGCCAGGTCGAGGCGGTCGTCGGCAGCCGGTCGGCCGCGCAATCGCTCGGCGCCCAAGAGATTCTCGCGCGCAGTGAGATCGCCCTTCAGGCCGTCGAGATGGCCAAGCCACGCCAGCCGGCCGCGCCAGCTCTCAGGATCGTCCTGCACGTTGGCGCCCTGCCAAAGGATCGCGCCGGCCTCAGGCCGCACCAGCAGGGCGAGCGCGCGCAACAGCGTGGTCTTGCCGCTGCCGTTGCGGCCGGTCAGGGCCAGAAGCTCGCCGGCGCCCAGGGCGAAGGACAGGCGGTCGAAGACCGGCCTGCCGCCGCGGCGGCAAGCGAGCTCCGCAACGTCGAGGAAAGGAGGCGCCATGCGGCGCCGTCGTAGCATGCGGAAAAGAAAAAGGCCGTCTTCTCGGGGGAGAGTGAGAAGACGGCCTAAGCGCCTCCGAAGAGGCTAGAACGTGGCTTTGGGGGGACCACGTTCGGGGGAGATACAAAGCGAAGATGGAAACCCCCGATGGCCGTCGCTAGTCCCAAATAGGGCCAAAGTGTGATTTTTCAATCACACACGATGATGGTGGTAATTAGGAAAATTAGGCGTTGGATCAACATGTTGGCTGACCGACGCCGTGCGTCGGTCAGCCGTAGGGATCAGCGGCGTCGCGCATGCCGTCGCCCATGAATTGATAGGCGAGGATCACCAGGATCACCGGCACGACGGGCAGCATCAGCCACCAGTTCACGGCGACCACGTTGATGTCGGTCGCCTCGTTCAAGAGCACGCCCCACGAGGTGATGGGCGGGCGCAGGCCCAGGCCCAGGAAGCTCAACGCCGTCTCTGCCAGGATCATGGAGGGAATTGAAAGCGTGGCCGAGGCGATGAGATGGCTCATGAAGCCGGGCAGCAGATGGCGGCCGATGATGCGGCCGGGCTTGGCACCCATCATCTGGGCGGCGGCGGCGTAATCCTCCTCGCGCAAGGACAGGAGCTTGGAGCGCACGGCGCGCCCCAGCCCCGGCCAGTCGAGCAGGGCGAGGATGATGGTGATGCCGAAATAGACCAGCAGCGGCGACCAGGTGACGGGCAGCGCCGCCGACAGCGCCAGCCACAACGGCAGGTGCGGGAAGCTCTTGATGATCTCGGTGATGCGCTGGACGACGTTGTCGACCCAGCCGCCGTAGTAGCCGGCGAGCCCGCCCAGGACCAGGGCGAGCGCGAAGGAGAGCGCAATGCCGATGATGCCGATGGTGAGCGAGATGCGCGCGGCATAAACGATGCGGCTGAACATGTCGCGGCCGAGCCGATCGGTGCCCAGCCAGAAGAACTTGCCGTCCTCCGGCGGGCAGACAAAATGGAAGCTGCCCTCGATCAGCCCCCAGAACTCGTAGGAGTCACCCAGGCAGAAGAAGCGCAGCTTCTGCGGCCTGGTCGTGTCGGGCGTGTAGACGCGCTGCAAGGTCTCCATGTCGCGCGTGGTCTTGAGCGCATAGACGAACGGACCGAGGAACTGGCCCTCGTGCATGACATGGACCTGCTGCGGTGGCGCAAAGATGTAGGCCGAGTGCCGCGTGTGCAGATCGTAGGGCGCGATGAACTCGCTGATGGCCGTGGAGAAATATACGAACGCCAGGAAGATCGCCGAGACCACGGCCGGCCGATGGCGGCGGAAACGCCACCACATCAGCTTCCACTGGCCGGCCATGTAGTACTTTTCCTGATCGGCCGTCAGGCGCTCGGCGACGTAGGGATCCCACGGCTCCTTGTTGACGAAATGGACGGAGCGCGGCCTCGGAGCGCCGGAGGGGGGCGTGGGCGTGATCTGGTCGGTCATGGGGCTATTTCTCCGACGCGGCGCCGAAGCGGATGCGCGGATCGAGCGCAGCCAGCGCCAGATCGGAGATCAGCATGCCGATCACGGTCAGCGTCGCCACGAACAGCAGGAAGGTGGCAGCAAGGTTGACGTCCTGGGTTTTCAGCGCGCCCAGCAGCATGGGGCCGGTGGTCGGCAGCGACAGCACGACCGAGACGATGACCGAGCCCGAGATGACGTCCGGCAGCAGCCCACCGATGTCGGCCACGAACGGGTTGATGGCGTGGCGCAGCGGATACTTGATGAGCAGGCGCAGCGGCGGCAGACCCTTGGCGCGGCCGGTGACGACGTACTGCTTCTGCAGCTCGTCGAGCAGGTTGGCGCGCAGCCGGCGGATCATGCCGGCGGTGCCCGACATGCCGATCACGATCACCGGGATGACGAGATGCTGCATCACCGACCAGACCTTGCCCCAGGACATCGGCTGGTCGATGTACTCGGGGTCCATCAGGCCGCCGATCGACAGGCCGAAATAGACCTTGCCGACATAGAGCAGCACCAGCGCCAGCAGGAAGTTCGGCACCGACAGGCCGACGAAGCCGATGAAGGAGGCGACGTAATCGCCCATCTTGTACTGATGGGTGGCGGCGTAGACGCCGATGATGAACGATGCGATCCAGATGAAGGCAATGGTGCAGGATTCCATGATCAGCGTGAGCGCCATGCGCTCACCGATCAGGTCGGA
>DATGZZ010000558.1:0-8894 GCA_035296945.1 Reyranella sp. | reverse complement strand
CTATACGGTCGCCCCGCAGCTCTACAAGAACCTCGGCTTCGACGCGCAACGCGACGTGGCGGGCGTGGCCATGCTGGGCTTCAACCCCTTCGTACTTGTCGTCCATCCCTCGTTCGAGGCGAGCACGCTCCAGGAGCTGCTCGACTTGGCCCGAGCCAAGCCGGCGACCCTCAACTATGGCTCGGGCGGCGTCGGCAGCGCGCCGCACATGGTCGTCGAGCTGCTGCAGCTCAATGCCGGCATCAAACTCGTGCACGTGCCCTATCGCGGCGAGGCTCCTGCGGTCGCCGATGTGCTGGCCCAGCAGATCGCGCTCACGTTCAACAACGTCGCGGTCGTGGCCGGCCACGTGAAGTCGGGCGCCTTGCGTGCTCTCGCCGTGACCTCGCCAAAGCGACTCGAGCTGCTGCCTGACGTGCCGACGATGGCCGAAGCGGGCGTGCCCGACGTCGAGGTCGAGACCTGGTTCGCGCTCACCGCGCCCAAAGCCACGCCGCGCGACATCGTGAGCAGGCTGAACGCCGAGGTGGTGAAGGCCCTGGCCACGCCCGACCTGGCGAAACGCTACGACGAGCTCGCAATTCGTCCGGCCGGAGGCTCGCCCGACATCGTCGATGCCATGATCAAGTCGGAAGTGGCTCGCTGGAGCGAGGTCATCCGAAGAGCCGACATCAAGTTGGCGACGTACTAGACGCGGCAGATGACTTGGCGAGGGTCGCGGCGTCAGCCGGTCCAGTCGCGGGTGTGCTGGGCGCGCGAGGGACGGGCGATCTTCGGTGCGTCCGCCGGCTGCGGCCGGGGCGTGCCGACGCCTAAAAAGCCGACCAGCCGGCTCGGCGCTTCGAAGCCCAGCCACTTGTTGACCTGCGGGTCGTAGCTGTTGGCGCCGGTCACCCACATGCCGCCGTAGCCCAGGAGATGGATGGCGTTCAGCATGTTCATCGCGGCGGCGCCGGCCGACAGAAGCTGCTCGATTTCGGGAATGTTGCCCGCCTTCACCTCGGTGCCGACGGCGATGATGAGCGGCGTGCGGCCCACCCAGGCGCGCGACTTCTCGCCCATCGCCTGGCCGTTGGCGGGATCGCGCGCCAGCGCCGCCTCGGCGAGGCGGTCGGCCCAGACTTGGCGCTGGTTGCCGCGGATCAACACGAAGCGCCACGGCCGCAGGCGCCCGTGATCGGGTGCGCGCAAACCGGCATCGAGAATGAGATCGAGGTCAGCGCCATCCGGCGCCGGCTCCTGCAGAAGGTTCGCCGATTGGCGTGACAGCAGCAGCTCGACGGCGCGCAGGCGCTCGTCGCGCTGGGCCACGGTGGGAGTGAGGGCATGGTCCATCCCGCCAATATTGGTCGGCCGCCGATTAATTGCAAGTGATTATCATTTGCCGATAAGCGGCCAGCCGGCAACCGCCTTCCATCCGTTGCCGTTCAACCGCCGCAGCAGGAGCGACCGGCGCCGCGAGGAATATGGATCAGCTGCTGAACGTCGACTGGGAGGCGATCTTCTCGCCCCACCATTCCCTGCTGGAACTCTTCCTGCGCGGCACGATCATGTATCTCGTGATCTTCGTGCTGTTGCGCGTCGTGCTGCGGCGCCAGGTCGGCGGCATCGGCACGTCCGATATCCTCGTGATCGTCCTCGTTGCCGAGGTGCCGGCAAGGGGATCACAGCGGAGTACAAGTCGGTCGTCGAAGGCGCCGTGCTGGTCGCGACCGTGCTGTTCTGGAGCTACGTCATCGAATGGCTGCAGTTCAGGTTTCCCGCCTTCGAACGTCTGAGTCGCGACCCCAAGCTCAAGCTGATCGAGGACGGCCGCATGCTGCGCCGGAACATGCGCGCCGAATTCGTCACCGTCGAGGAGCTGACGGCCCAGCTGCGCGAGCAGGGGCTGGAGGACTGCAAGGGTGTCAAGGCAGCCTACATGGAGGCCGACGGCCATATCAGCATCATCAAGCGCTGACCGGTCCCCTTTCCTGGCCCTTGTGCGCCTTTGCCTGGCGTCCGATCATCGCCGGCAATTAGCCGTGAGGATTCCATGACCGTCGCGACCCCGCCGAAGCCTGCATCCGTCGAGAGCACCGTGCCGCGTCTCACCGAGCTCGCCCGCTTTGCCGGCTGCGCCGCCAAGATCAGCCAGGCCGACCTGCACAAGGCGTTGGCCGGCCTACCCGTCGCATCCGATCCGCGCGTGCTGGTCGGCCATGACACGTCGGACGACGCTGCCATCATCAAGCTGCGCGACGACCTCGCGCTGGTCGAGACCGTCGACATCTTCCCGCCGATCGTCGACGACGCCTACGACTATGGCCGCATCGCCGCCGCCAACGCGCTCTCCGACATCTACGCCATGGGCGCCACGCCCTTGAACGCGCTGAGCTTCGTCGCCTGGCCGGTCGATACGCTGGGCACCGTGCCGCTGCGCCAGGTGCTCGACGGCGCCGCCGCGATCTGCAAGGAGGCCGGCATCGCCATCTCCGGCGGCCATTCGATCGTCGACGAGGAGCCCAAGTTCGGCCTGTTCGTCACCGGCACCATCGACCCGCGCCGCATCGTCTCCAACGCCGGCGCCCGCCCGGGCGACGCGCTGGTGCTGACCAAGCCGATCGGCACCGGCGTGCTGACCACGGCGGTGAAGCGCAACGCCGCGCCGGAAAGCGTCCTTGCCGAAGCGATCCGGTCGATGACGACGCTCAACCGCGATGCTGCCGAGGCGATGATAGCCGCGGGTGCAACGGCTGCGACGGACATCACGGGCTTCGGCCTGCTGGGCCATCTCGGCAACATGCTGCGCGCGGCCTCGAAGGAGGCCGGCACGCCGATCGGCGCAAAGCTTTCCTATGCTGCCGTGCCGGTGTTCGATCGCGTCACGGGTTTCCTGAAGGATGGCCTCTGCCCGGGCGGTACCAAGCGCAACCTCGAATACGCCGCTCCCAACGCGCGCTTCGCCGACAGCCTTACCGAGCCGCAGCGCCTGCTGCTGGCCGACGCGCAGACGTCGGGCGGCCTCCTGATCGCGGTGCCGCAGGACAAGCTCGCCGGCCTGGTCGCCGACCTCAGGAAGCGCGGCACGTTGGCGGCCGCTGTGATCGGCAGCGTCACCGCCGCAGACAAGCCCGGCGTAATCGAGGTTACGGCCTGAGTTAGGTCGGCAGCCGCGTCGCCTGGCTGACGGCGAGCTGCCAGCCGTCCTTGCCGGTGACGTACACGCACACCCAGCGGAAGTCGTAGGTCTTCTGCTCTTTCACATTCAGGATCGGGGTCTTGCCGGTGACGATCACCGTTGGGCCCGCGAACACGCGATAGCTGAGCTCGGTCGCCGGCGCATTCTCGATCAGAGGCTCACCGGCCATCGCCGCGACCAGCCGCGCATCCTTGTTGTCGAGCTTGCCCGAGCCGTGGGTGTGCGTGAAGGCGTCGGCGTAGGCCGCGCGCAACGTCGGGAAGTCCTTGTTCGTCACCGCCTTGGCGATCTTCTCGCGGAAGGCCTTGATCTCCTCGACGATGGTCTGCGCCTCGGCAGTGTCGGGCTGGCGCGGCGGATGCGCGAGGGAAGGGGAGGCGGCGAGCAGCGGCAAAGCCGCGAGAAGCGAGCGTCTAAGCATTCTTCGAGCTTACGCCCGCCTGCGCGAAGGTCGCCATGCCGTTGTGGCAGGCAGCCGCCGCTTTCAGGAGCGGCACCGCCAGCGCCGCCGCCGAGGCCTCGCCCAGGCGCATGCCGAAGTCGAGCAGCGGACGCTGGCCGATCGCCTCGAGGAGCCGCGTGTGGCCGGGCTCGGCCGAGCGATGCGCCACCAGGCAATGGTCGAGCGCGTGGCGGTCGATGGCATGCAGCACCGCGGCCGCCGCCGTGCAGGCATAGCCGTCCAGAAGCACCGGGATGCGGCCCATGCGGGCGGCCAGGACGGCGCCGGCGATGGCCGCGAGCTCCTCGCCGCCGACAGCTGCCAGCAGTGCCAACGGATCGCGTTGATCGATGAGCGCGCGATGGTGCGCCAGCGCCTCGTCGATGACGGCGATCTTGTGCGCCAACGCCTTGCCGTGCACGCCGGTGCCGGGTCCCGCCCAGTCGGCGCCCGTGCCGCCGAACAGCGCGGCGGAAAGCGTCGCCGCCGTCGTGGTGTTGGCGATGCCCATCTCGCCCAGGCACAGCACGTCGATGCCAGGCTCGGCCGCCATCATGCCATAGGCCATGGCATTGGCCGCGCGCGCCTCGCTCATCGCCGGGCCCCTGGTGAAGTCGTCCGTCGGATGGTCGAGGTCGAGCTCGTAGATGCGCAGGTCAGCGTCGATGCTGCCGGCGAGCTGGTTGATCGCCGCGCCGCCGCTCAGGAAGTTTTTGACCATCTGGCCAGTGACTTCCGACGGATAGGCCGACACACCGCGCGCCGCCACGCCATGGGTGCCGGCGAACACCGCGATGCGCGGCCGCTCGACCCGCGGGCTGGCGCGGCCCTGCCAGGCGGCCAGCCATTCGGCGATCTCTTCCAGCCGGCCGAGCGAACCCGGCGGCTTGGTGAGCTCGGTCTGGCGCTGCACGACCTTGGTCTGGGCCTCCTGGTCGGGACCCGGCAGGTCGCGCAGGATGCGGCGCATTTCGTCTAAAGAAGGAGGATTGGGGGCGTTCATAGCGGGCGCGGACCATCCTATATTTGCCCAATCATGACCAGTCCCAGCGAGCCGCCGATCGCCCGGCCATCCTCCTTCGATGAATGGCTGCAAGCCTTCAAGGAGCAGGCCACGTTCTTCACCGGCCTCAAGCTCGATGTCGGCGCGCCACGCTGGCAGCTGGCCGACGTGCTGCCTGTGCTGCCGTTCGTCGGTGCGGGCGTCGGGCTCGCGGCCGGCCTGGTGTTTGCCATCATGCGCGGCCTCGGCCCGGGCTGGCTGGCGGCCGTTGTCGCGGTCGGCGCCGCGATCCTGTTCACGCGCGCGCTGCATGAAGATGGTCTGGCCGACACCGCCGATGGCCTTGGCCCGCATGGCCTCGATGCCGACCGGCGGCTGGAAATCATGCGCGACAGCCGCAACGGCACCTTCGGGATGCTGGCGCTCGCCCTGTCGGTGCTGGTCAAGGTCGCGTGTCTCGCGTCCTTCAGCAGCGCCACCGGCCTGGTCGTTCTGATCGCCGCCCACGCACTGTCGCGCGCGGCCATCGCCTATCCGCTGCTCGCCTATTCGCCGGTGCATGCCGATGGGCTCGGCTCGCAGGTCGGCAAGCCGACCGACAACGACGTCTGGCTCGCCATCGGCATCGGCGCCGTGCTCGCCTTCCTGCTGCTTCTGGGCAAGGGCTTCTTCGTCGCTCTCCTGGCGCCCATCGCCGCCATGGCCGCCGCCTGGTTCGCGTCGCGCTGGGTCGCCCAGCGCATCGGCGGCTACACCGGCGATACGCTGGGCGCCGTCCAGCAGTCCGCCGAGATCGCCTTCCTGGTGGTGGCGGCGCTGTTCATCAGCCGGTAAGACCTCGTCGCGTCCCGTCATGCTCCTCTCCCCCGTTAGGGGGAGAGGTTGGGTGAGGGGGCTTCCACAGCTCGCGTAACCCCTCACCTAGCCTCTCCCCCTAGCGGGGAGAGGAACATGAACGGAGAACTCATCTCATGGCGACAGCCGCCAAGATCACCGGTCAGATCACGCGTTGGTGGTGGGTTCGGCACGCGCCGGTGCCCAACCCGGAGGCGCGCTGCTACGGCCAGACCGACAAGGATTGCGACGTCGGCAACCATGCCCTGTTCGAGCACCAGGCCCGCCTGCTGCCCAAGGGCGCGGTGTGGTACGCCTCCAACCTGTTGCGGGCGCGCAAGACGGCGGAGACCCTGGCCACTCACGGCGCCGAGATGGGTGAGCTGCTGATCGACCCCAACCTCGCCGAGCAGCATTTCGGCGACTGGCAGGGTCTCACCTATGTCGAGATCGCCGAGAAGGCCAACAACCATTTGTTCTGGCTCGGTCCGCCGGAATACCGCCCGCCGGGCGGCGAGAGCTTCGTCGACCTGCGCGACCGTGCGGTGCGCAGCATCGATCGCCTGACCGAAGAGCATCGTGGCCGCGACATCGTGGCGACGGCGCACGGCGGCACCATCCGCGCTGCCCTGGCGCACGCCTTCGATCTGCATCCCGAGGCCGCGGTGCGCTTCGAGATCGACAATGTCTCGCTCACCCTGATCGAGCATTTCGAGCAGGCCGATCCGGCCCATGCTTGGCGTGTCGCCTTCGTGAACTACATGCCGCGCGCACTGGTCATGGCCAAGGCCGCGGCGCTGGCGTGAAGAGTCCCCTCCTATGAAAACCACTGCCGAGCTCGCCACCGAGCAGGCGGCCTACTGGAACGGCCCGGGCGGCGACGGCTGGCTTGCCGCCTACGAGCGCATCCAGCGCTCGCTCGCCGACATTGGCGACATCGGCCTGGCCGCGGCAGCCCCGCGGCACGGCGAGCATGTCATCGACATCGGCTGCGGCACTGGTGGGACGACGGCCGCGCTCGCCCATGCGGTCGGCATCGCCGGGCATGTGCTGGGCGTCGACATTTCCGAGACGCTGATCGAGGCGGCGCGTGCGCATCGATTGGAAAACGCCACGTTCGTGGTGGGCGATGCCGCCACGCATCCGTTCAAGGCCGAGGCCTACGATCTCGTCTACTCGCGCTTCGGCGTCATGTTCTTCGCCGATCCGGTCGCGGCCTTCCGCAACATCCGGCGGGCGCTGAAGCCTGAGGGCCGTCTCGTCTTCATCGCCTGGCGCACGCCGCAGGAGAATCCCTGGGGCACAGTGCCGGCCCGCGCGGCGCAGCCCTTCCTGCCGCCGCAGCCGCGGCCCGGCCCGGAAGATCCCGGCCAGTTCTCGTTCGGCGATCGCGCACGCGTCGAGCGCATCCTCGGCGAAGCGGGGTTCCAGAGGCTGCGTCTCGAGCCGATCGACCGGCAGATCTGGATGGGACCCAGCGTCGCCGACGTGCTGGCTGGCGCCGGCCGCTTCGGCCCGCTGGCCAGAGCCTTCGCCGGCGCCGAGCCCGCCGCCATCGAAAAGGCCAAGCAGGCCATCGCCCAGGCTCTCGCACCGCACGAGGGGCCCGACGGCGTGCGCCTGCCGGGCGCGTGCTGGCTGGTCCAGGCGAATGCAGGCTGAGCATCCTCATTGGAGCGCGGGCCTCCGGCCCGCTCATGATCATGAAGCGGGCCAGAGGCCCGCGCTCCGGAAGACCTGATGGAACACATCTCGACGTTTCCGCTGCCGCCGGTGACGCTGGTGCTGGGCGGCGCCCGCTCGGGCAAGAGCACGCACGCCGAGAAGCTTGTGACAGGCAGCCTGTTCGGCGCCACGCCGCGGCCCGCGGTCTATATCGCCACCGCCGAGGCGGGCGACGTCGAGATGGCGACCCGCATCATGGTCCATCGCACCCGCCGCGGCGCGGCCTGGACCACCATCGAGGAGCCCTTGAAGCTCGCCGACGCGTTGCAGACGGCGGCGGCGCACGGCCAGCCCGTGCTGGTCGATTGCCTGACGCTCTGGCTCTCCAACCTCATGCACGCCGAGGCCGACCTCGACGAGGCGACCGACGAACTGGTCATGGCACTCGACGGCTACGGCGCGCCGGTCGTGTTCGTCAGCAATGAGGTCGGGTTGGGCCTGGTCCCTGAGACCCCGCTGGGCCGCGCCTTCCGCGACGCCCAGGGCCGCCTCAACATGCGCATGGCCGAGCGGGCCGACCGGGTGATCCTGATGGCGGCGGGCCTGCCCCTCCTGATGAAAGACCGCCCGGGTCGAACTTGAGTCCTTTCTGAGGCAAATGCTGTAGGTGCCTGAAATTAGTCACGAAATGTGCTACTATCGGCGCCGTAGTGGCCATCTGGCGCTCCCCCGGCGTCGGCCACAGGACCAAGGAGCACAAAAGAATGAAGCTCGACCGCCGAACCGTGCTTGCGGGCACCGCGGCCGCGTTTGTGGCCCCCCTGATTTCCGCCTACCCGGCGCGCGCCGATGCCAAGCGCCAGGGGCTGGTCGATTCCAGCCTCGAATCCGCGCGTAAGATCCTGACCGGCAAGGACTACCCCGACGCCGCCAAATACATGCAGGGCGCGCGCGGCGTGCTGATCGTGCCCGAGCTGGTGCAGGGCGGCCTGATCTTCGGCCTGGCCGGCGGCCGCGGCACTTTGATGGCGCGCGGCGCGCCGCGGGACTGGAGCCCGCCTGCCTTCTACGCCATGGGCTCGGGCAGCGTCGGCCTGCAGATCGGCGCCAAGGTCTCCGAGGTGGTGTTCATCATCAAGACCGAGAAGGGCCTGCAGGCGATCCTCGATCACAAGTTCAAGTTCGGCGCCGAAGCGGGCGTTGCCCTGGCGGTGGTCGGCATCGCCGTCGAGGGCGCCTCGACCGCGGCGGGCGGCGCCGACATCATCGCCTTCGCAAGCTCGCAGGGCCTGTTCGCCGGCGCCTCGCTGGAAGGCAGCTACCTCGATCCCGACAACGACTGGAACGCGCTCTATTACGGCTCGGGCGCCAACACCAGGGCGATCGTGCTCGACCGCCGCTTCACCAATCCCGGCGCCGAGCCGATCCGCCAGTTCATGGCCAAGTGGTGAGCGCTCGACTGGCTTGAGCCTGATTCATCGATAGGCGCCAACAAATCGTTTGCGAAGGCCCGCGGTGCGATCCAAGACCCGTGGGTGATGGACTACAATCAGCAACGCGACCTTGCCCGGTTGCTCGCGGCGCTCCGCCGCGACGGCCGTCAGCAGAGCGGGCTCGATGCCACGCTTGTCCCGCCCGACAAGGACACGGCCTACCGCGTGGCGCGCCTGGTCGAGGAGGAGCTCGGCTGGCAAGTGGCGGGTTGGAAGATCGCCGCCGCGAAGGCCGAGATGCAGCGTGAACTGCGCACCGATTCGCCGATCTACGGC
>DATGZZ010000557.1:0-5655 GCA_035296945.1 Reyranella sp. | reverse complement strand
CGACCAGCTCGCGATCGTCGAGCGTCACGCGAGCGCCAGCGCCCGGCGGCTGCAGGCCCGCCACCGCCTTGAGCAGCGTCGACTTGCCGGCACCATTGGCGCCCAGGATGACGACGATCTCGTTCGCGGCAACGCTCAGCGCCGCATCGTCGACGGCGCGATGCTTGCCGTACTGGACGGAGAGGCCTTTGACCTCAAGCATCGCCGTCGTCCCCGAGATAGGCGCGGATCACCTCGGCATCGGCCAACACCGCGGCCGGCAGGCCCGAGGCGATCAGCCGGCCGGTGTTCATCACCAGGCAGCGATGGCAGAGCGAGCGGATGGCGTCCATCACATGCTCGACCAGCAGGATGGTGATGCCCTCCCCGCTCAACGAGCGGATCAGGCCGATCCCTGCTTCCAGCTCGGTCGGGTTGAGGCCGGCCAGCCATTCGTCGAGCAGCAGCAATTCGGGATCGAGCGCGAGTGCGCGGGCAAGCTCCAGGCGCTTCTGGTCGATGTAGGTCAGCTCGCCCGGCAGCGTGTCGCGCGCCCGGCCGAGCCCTACACGGTCAAGCAGCACGTCGGCGTCGGTGCGGGCGGCGGCGCCCCAGGCGTTGCGGCGGCCGAAGGCGAGACCCGTCAGGACGTTGTCGCGGCAGGTGAGCGAGACGAGCGGGCGGACGAGCTGGAAGGTGCGAGCCATGCCGAGCCGGGCGATGCGATGGGCGGGCTTGCCGGCGATGGCGTGGCCGCGGAAGGCGACGCTGCCGGAGTCGGGCCGCAGCACGCCCGACAGGAGGTTAAGCACGGTCGTCTTGCCCGAGCCGTTGGGTCCCAGCAGGCCCACGATCTCGCCGGCCGCGACCGAGAAGCCCAGCGCATCGACGGCCAAAAGGCCGCCGAAGCGGCGGCTGAGGCCCGCGACCTCGAGCAGCGCGCTCATGCCGGCTTCCTCACCGCGCCCTCGACGAGGCCGGCGATGCCGCGCGGGATGAGGTAGACGATCACAATGAAGACCAGGCCCACCATGATGCTGAAGTGGTTCGGGAAGCTGGCCAGCAGATACTCGAACAGCAGCGCCAGCGGCACCACGCCCAGCACCGGCCCGTAGAGCCGGTGCACGCCGCCCAGCAGGGCCATGATCAGCACGGTGAAGGAGATCACCGGATTGAAGGCGATGGCGGGGTCGATGTAGGTCCAGCGCGGCGCCATGATCGCGCCCGCGAGCGTCATGAAGACGGTGCTGAGCACGAACAGCGCGACCTTGGCGCGCGTGGTGTCGATGCCGGAATGGCGCGCCACCGTCTCGTCGTCGCCGATGGCGCGCAGGGCAAGGCCCAGCCGCGAGCGCCCGATCCAGAAGCCGATGGCGAAGACCAGGACGGCGAGCGCCAGGAGCTGCCAGTAGATCTGTGCCGCCGTGATGTCGGTGAAGACATAGCGGCCGAGCGTGCGGGTCTTGTTGACCTCGAACCAGGTGACGAGCTGGCGGACCAGCTCGGCCAGGCCAAAGCTGAAGATCACGAAGTAGACGCCGCTCAGCCTCAATGTCGCGAGGCCGACGATGGCCGCCACGACGACACTGACGGCGGTCGCGATCAGCAGCACCAGCGGCCAGGCCAGGCTCTCGACGAAGACGGCCGTGGTGTAGGCGCCGATGCCGAAAAACGCCACGGTCGCCAGCGAGACGTAGCGCGTCGGGCCGGAGAACAGGCTCCAGGCGGTCGCCAGCACGGTGTAGCTCACGATGTTGATCGCGAGCGACAGGCCATAGTCGCCCAGCATCAGGGGCACGCCCGCGAGGACGGCAACCGCGACGGCGGCGAGCGCGATGCCAAGCATCTCGCGGCCGCTCATCGGCTGCTCTGGCCGAGGATGCCCTGCGGGCGCACCAGCAGAACGAGCAGGAAGATGCCGTAGGTCGCGGCGAGGGTGAGCCCGGGATCGACGAACACGGCGACGTAGTTCTCGACCAAGCCCAGGATCAGGCCGGCGATCAGGGCGCCCAAAAGGTTGCCGACACCGCCCATGATGACGACGACCAGCGCCTTGAGCGTGAACACCACGCCCAGATTGGCGTTGAAGGTGAGGAACATCGACACCAGCACGCCCGCCGCCGCGACCAGTGCGCCGCCCAGGGCAAAAGCGAGCGCCGAGGCCGTGCGCACGTCGATGGCGACCAGCTGCGCCGCGACCGGATCGACGGCGACGGCGCGCACCGCCGTGCCGATGCGGGTGCGCGTCAGGCCGAGATAGAGGCCAAGGCCGATAACGACGGCCAGCAGCAGCGCCAGCAGGCGGTTGGCCGCCACTGTGGCGCCGGCGATCTTGAGGGGCACGGCCAGGAAGGTGTAGCTGAAATAGGCGCCGCCGAAGATCGCCAGCATCACGCCCTGGATCACGAACAGCAGGCCGAAGGTCGCGAGGATGCTGTCGACCTCGAGGGCGTCGCGCGTCTTGGCGCGGCGCACCAGGGGCTGCAGCAGGATGCGGTAGATGGCGTAGCTTAGGGCAAAGGCGATCGGCGGCACGACGATGAGGCCGATCAGCGGATTGATCGCCAGGCCCGAGTAGAACCACAGGGCGGCAAAGGCCGCGGCGACCAAAAGCTCGCCGTAGGAGAGGTTCATGATGCGGGCGACGCCGTACTGCAGCGTCAAGCCCATGGCGACCAGCGCATACATGCCGCCCAAGGTCACGCCGGAAAGCGTCACTTCGAACAGCATGGGCCCTCACTCATTGCTGGGAGCGCGCCACTCCGTGGCGCTCTGTTCTTCGAGCATGATGCGCCACGGAGTGGCGCGCTCCCAGCAAAGATCAGTTCTTCCAGGCCGGCTTGGGCACCACGGGCGTGCCGACGCCGGCGCGTTGCGGCGCGACGCCGACGAAGAAGCCGTCCTGCCACTGGCCGATCAGCCAGAAATTGTCCTGCATCATGTTGTCGACAAGCTTCACCTTGCCCAGGACGGTATCGAAGGTGCCGGTCTGCAGCTCCTTGATGATGGCGGCACGATCGAGCTTGCCGACACGCTCGATCGCCTGCTCCAGCATCTGCAGCGAGGCGTAGCCGATCTGGCTGCCCCAGCGGTCGGGGCCGCGCTTGAACATCTCCTCGTGCTTCTTGGCGTAGGCCGCCGTGTTGGCATTGTCCTTCGACCAGCCGCCCAGCGACATGATGCCCTCGACATTGGCGGCGAAGCGCTGCGCGTACATCGGGAAGCCGACGCCGACGCCCAGGAACATGACCTTGGGGGCATAGGAGGCGACTTTGGACTGCTCGGTGAGGGCCATGGTGTCGGGTGGATAGGAGAAGGCGACAAAGGTGTCGGCGCCCGAGCGCTGGGCCTCGCCGATCAGCGGCGAGAGGTCCTGGGTGCCGATGGGATAGCTCTTGTCGTAGGCGAGCTTGAAGCCCGCGTCGGTGAAGCCCTTGCGCGCGGCTTGCGACAGATCGATGCCGAAGCCGTCGGCGATCGAGATCATGGCGATGTTGGGCCCGATCTTGCCCTCGTCCCGCATCTTCTTCAGCAGATCCGTCAGGGCGTCGACATACTGCTTGGAGGTGCCGAGCAGCCAGAAGCTGTTGGGCCAGCGCTTGGCGAGGTCGGGCGCGCGGTCGGTGACGGCGCTGAAGGCGAGCTGCGGATAGCCGTACTTGTTGAACACCGGCCCGACCGCGAGGTTGAGCCCGGTGCCCCACGGCGGAAACAGGAGGTCGACCTTGTCCTGGGTGATCAGGCGCTCGACGGCGCGCACGGCTTCCTCGGAGTTTGAGCGGTCGTCGTACTCGACGACCTCGATGGGCAGGCGCTTGTCGCCGACCTTGAGCCCGCCCTTGGCCATCACGTCCTTCACCCACATCTCGTAGTTGGGGATCTGGGTGATGCTGGCGCCGCCGGCATTGGGGCCGGTCTTGGAGATGGCGTAGCCGATCTTGACCTTGTCTTGCGCCGACGCCGGCAGGGCGAAGGCAAGCGCTGCGACGGCCGTGGCCGACAGCAGGCGCAATCCGAGTCCGATCATGGGCGTCCCCTCCTTGAAGCGTTTCTTCCCGGTCCGTCTTGTCGTTCGCGGTCGGGTCATTGCCCGCCCTCGTTCTAGAACGCTTCTAGGTTATATTGTTGGGGGACCAAATCAATTCCAATCACGCTGCCAGGTCGAGAATCTCCATCACCTGTTCCGGCCCCTTGATCGGCCGCGGGTTGTTCAGCACGGCGCGGTCGTGCATCGACTTTTCGGCGATCTCGCGGAAGCGGTCGCGGCCCACCCCGACGGCGGCCAGCCGGCCCGGCAGGCCGAGCGACTGCACCAGGCCGGCCACGAGGTCGGCCGCCGGCACGTCAGGCTTGCCGAAGGCGTCGCTCACCCGGCTCTGGCGCTCGGCATTGGCCGGCAGGTTCCAGCGCAGCACCGAGGGCAGCATCACGCACGAGGTGTGGCCGTGCGGCACGTGGCAGGCCGCCCCCAGCACGTGGCCGATGCCGTGGCTCGCACCGGTGCCGACGCCCGAGGTGCCGGCGCCGATCGACAGCCACATGCCGAACTGAAGGTCGAGCCGCGTCGGCATGTCGTCGGGCTTTGCCGCATGGGCCGGCAATGCCTTGGTCAAGAGCCTCAGCGCTTCGGTCGCCGTGCCCAGCACGAAGGGATGGGCCTGCTGCGAGCACAGCCGCTCGACTGCATGGTCGACGGCCTTGATGCCGGTCGACAGCATCAGGTCCATCGGCGTGGCGAGCGTCGCCGCCGGATCGAGCACGATGACGCGCGGCACGATCAGGCGATGGCCGAAGCTTTCCTTGATGCCGTGGCGCGGGTCGCTGATGCCGGCGAAAGGATTGAACTCCGCCGCCGACAGCGTGGTCGGCACGGCGATCATGCGGACGGCGTCGGCGGTCGGCCTGATCGCCTCGGAGGGCGGCGCCGTGCCTTCCTTCGGCCGGCCGGCGCGATAGAGGTCGAGAGCCTCGATGGTCATCGCGCCCTGCCACAGCGCAATCAGCATGACCTTCGTGGCGTCGATCACCGAGCCGCCGCCGACGGCGACGATGAGATCGGCGCCGACTTCGCGTGCGAGCTTTGCCCCTTCGATCACGCAGGGCCGCGGCGAATGGGCGGTGATACCGGAATAGACTCCGACATAGCGATCGCCGAGATCGCGGATGACGTCAGCCAGCAGCGCGCTTTGCGCCACCGACTTCGAGGTCGTGACGAACACGCGCTTTGCGCCCAGGCGCTCGGCTTCAGCGCGCAGCGCCGGCCCCGCCGGCTTGCCGTAAACGACGCGCTCGATGTCCTGATGGCCGTGAATTCCGCTGAGCATACGGTGTTCCTCTTTGCTGGGAGCGCGCCACTCCGTGGCGCTCTTCTCATATACAAACCAGTAGAGCATGAGCGCCACGGAGTAGCTCGCTCCCAGCAATGACCGTATCGACACCACGGGCCATGGTCTATAACGCCGGCTCGCAAGCATGTCCGAGGAGTGGAACGAGATGCCGGGGGCGTTGGAAGGCCTGAAAGTCGTCGATCTGTCGCGTGTGCTGGGCGGGCCGTACTGTGCCCAGATGCTGGCCGATCACGGCGCCGAGGTGATCAAGGTCGAACCGCCGCAGGGCGACGAGACCCGGCTGTGGGGCCCGCCGTTCGACGCCGAGGGCATCCCGGCCTACTTCGCC
>DATGZZ010000556.1:0-6853 GCA_035296945.1 Reyranella sp. | reverse complement strand
TTCATCGACACCGCCATGTCGCACCACCTGATGCCGCTCGAGGACAAGATGCCGGCCGTGCGCGAGGTCGTCTGGCTCGACGACACGTCGGGGCCGGAAGGCCTGCTGCATTTCGGGGACCTCACCAACTACGATCCGGCGCTCGATGTCGGCGCGGCCAACGACGATCTGGCCGGCCTCTTCTACACCGGCGGCACCACGGGACGCTCCAAGGGCGTGATGCTCAGCCACACCAACCTGGTGGTGAACGCCCTGAACGGCGTGGCCGGCATCGGCTTCAGCCGCGACACGACCTACATCCATTCCGGGCCGATGTTCCATCTCGCTGACGGCGCCTCGACCTTCGGCGTGACCATGGCCGGCGGCCGCCACGCCTTCGTGCCGCGCTTCGAGCCGGCCGAGGTGCTGCAGACCATCCAGACCGAGAAGGTGACGCACGCGCAGTTCGTGCCGACCATGATCAACATGATCGTCAACCATCCGCGCTTCGCCGAGTTCGACATCCGCACGCTGCAGTTCATCCTGTACGGCGCCTCGCCGATGCCCGAGGGCGTGCTGCGGCGGGCCATGCAGGTGATGCCGCATGTGAAACTGATGCATGCCTACGGCATGACCGAGGCGGCGCCCATCGTGACGCTGCTCGACCCGCGCTACACGACGCTGGAGGGGCCGTTCGCCGGCCGGCTGAAATCGTGCGGACAGGCGGCGCTCGGCTGCGAGATCAGGGTGGTCGACGCCAAGCGCGAGGAGGTGCCGCGCGGCACGGCGGGCGAGCTTGCGATCCGCGGCGCCAACATCATGAAGGGCTACTGGAAAAAGCCCGACGAGACCGCAGCCGTTCTGAAGGACGGCTGGTACTACTCCGGCGACGGCGCCTACATGGACGACGAGGGCTTCGTCTATATCGTCGACCGCCTCAAGGACATGATCATCTCCGGCGGCGAGAACGTCTATTCCGCCGAGGTCGAGAATGCGATCTCGCTGCTGACGGGCGTCAGCGAAGTCGCGGTGATCGGCATACCCGATGAGCGCTGGGGCGAACGCGTGCATGCCATCATTGTCCCCAAGCCCGGCGTCACGCTCAGCGTCGACGACGTCACGGAGCACTGCCGCAGCCACATCGCCGGCTACAAGTGCCCGCGCAGCATCGACTTCCGCGACACGCCGTTGCCGCTGTCGGGCGCCGGCAAGGTGCTGAAGCGCGAGCTGCGCGAGCCTTATTGGAAGGGGTTCACGAAAGCCGTCAACTGATGCCTGCCATCCCCTACTACGACTGGATCGCCCATCACGCCGGCCGGCGGCCAACCAGGCTTGCGATCCACGACCTGCAGACCAATCGAAAGTTCAGCTACGCAGAGTTCCACGCCCGCACCGATAAGCTGGCGGCCGCGCTCGCCGCCCGAGGCATCGGCAAGGGTGATCGCGTCGCGCTGCTGGCGCCCAACTGCGCGGAGTATTTCGAGCTGCAGTTCGCCTGCGGACGACTGGGCGCCGTCATGCTGCCGCTCAACTGGCGGCTCGCCGTGCCTGAGCTGCAGTACATCCTGTCCGATTCGACACCGTCGTTGCTGATCCACGACAAGAGCTTCGCCGACCAGGCGCGACAGCTTTCGACGCGTCTGTTGGAGATCGATCACGACCGGCCCGACAGTGCCTACGAGCGGGCCCTGGCATCGGCACCGCCGCCTGCCCCGCCGGTCGCCCTCGGCCACGACGACATCGCCATGGTGATGTACACCTCCGGCACCACCGGGCACCCCAAGGGCGCCATCATCACGCACGGCATGAACTTCTGGAACTGCGTGAACCTCGGCATTCCGGCCATGATCACGCCCGAGACCGTGCAGCTCGTGGTGCTGCCGCTGTTCCACACCGGCGGTCTCAATTGCTATGCCAATCCCGTGCTGCATGCCGGCGGCACGATCGTGGTGATGCGTACCTTCGACCCCGGCGCCGCGCTCGACTGCATCTCCGATCCGGCGCTCGGCATCACCCACTTCTTCGCCGTGCCGGCGCCCTACCAGTTCATGATGCAGCATCCGAAGTTCCAGAGCGCCGACCTGTCGCGCCTCAGGATCGCCGGCGTCGGCGGCGCGCCGTGTGCGCTTGCCATCCTGGAAGGCTGGAGTGGGCGCGGTGTGCCGCTGGTCCAGGGCTGGGGCATGACCGAGACCAGCCCGGCCGGCACCATGCTCGATGCCGCCGACGCCATCCGCAAGCTCGGCTCCGCCGGCAAGGCGCTGATGCACACCGCCATCCGCATCGTCGACGACGAGGGCCGGGACGTGGCGCCGGGCGACATCGGCGAGCTGCTGATCAAGGGTCCCAACATCACGCCAGGCTACTGGAACAAGCCGGAGGCCACGGCGAAAGCCTTCACCGACGGCTGGCTGCATACCGGCGACGCGGCACGCCAGGACGAGGAAGGCTTCGTCTACATCGTCGATCGCTGGAAGGACATGTACATCTCGGGCGGCGAGAACGTTTATCCGGCCGAGGTCGAGAACGTGCTGTTCCAGATCCCGGGAGTGGCCGACGCCGCCATCATCGGCGTGCCCCACCAACGGTGGGGCGAAGTCGGCCTGGCCGTCATCGTGCGCAAGCCCGGCGTGACGCTGGCGGAAGGCGACATCATCCGCCATTGCCTCGGCAATCTCGCCAGGTTCAAGGTGCCGCAGTCGGTCGCCTTCGTCGATACCCTGCCGCGCAACGCCACCGGCAAGGTGCTGAAACGCGAGCTGCGCGTTCAGTTCGTCGGCGCCGACAAGCCGGCGATCACCTGACGCACGCCGCGACGGCCGATCAAGCTGCCCCCAGCGCCTGGTCGAGATCAGCCAGGATGTCCTCGATGTGCTCGATGCCGATCGACAGGCGCACATAGCCCGGCGTCACGCCGGTCTGCGCCTGCTCTTCCGCCGTTAGCTGCGAATGCGTCGTCGAAGCGGGATGGATGGCGAGGCTGCGCGCGTCGCCGATATTGGCCACGTGATAGAACATCTTGAGATTGTCGATGAACTTGCGACCGGCATCGGCGCCGCCCTTGAGTTCGAAGCCCAGCAAGGCCCCCATGCCCCGCGACAGGTAGGTCTCGGCGCGCTTCTTGGCCTCGCCTTTCATCAGCGACGGATGGATTACCTTAGAGATCTTGGCGTGCTTGGAGAGATGCTGCGCCACTTTGTCGGCGTTGTCGCAATGAACGCGCATGCGCAGCGGCAAGGTCTCCAGCCCCTGGATGAACATGAAGGCGTTGAAGGGGCTCATCGGCGCACCGATGTCGCGCAACAGCGTCACCCGCGCCTTGATGATGTAGGCGACCGGTCCCATCGGCTTGGTGGCCTGGGTCCACACTGCGCCGTGGTAGCTCGGGTCGGGCGTGTTGAGCATGGGGAAGCGGTCCTTGTGCTTCTCCCAGTCGAAATTGCCGCCATCGACCAGGATGCCGCCGATCGAGGTGCCGTGGCCGCCGATGTACTTGGTGGTCGAGTGCATGACGATCGCAGCACCATGGTCGATCGGCCGACAGATCACCGGCGAGGCGGTGTTGTCCATGATCAGCGGCACGCCGAGCTCGCGACCGATCTTGGCGACCTCGCCGATCGGGAAGACGGTGAGCTTGGGGTTCGGCAGGGTCTCGGCGTAGTAGCACCGCGTCTTGGCGTCGGTCGCGCGGCGGAAATTCTCGGGATCGGCCGGATCGACGAAGCGGCATTCGATGCCCATCGTCTTCAGTGTGTTGGCGAATAGATTCCAGGTGCCGCCGTAGAGGTCGGTCGAAGCCACGAAATTGTCACCGGCATGGCAGATGTTCTGAACAGCAAACAACGACGCCGCCTGGCCCGAGCCCAGCGCCAGCGCGGCCACGCCGCCCTCGAGCGCGGCGATGCGCTGTTCCAGCACGTCGTTGGTCGGGTTCATGATGCGGGTGTAGATGTTGCCGAGCTCGGCCAGGCCGAACAGGTTGGCCGCGTGCTGCGTGTCGCGGAACTGGTAGCTGGTCGTCTGGTAGATCGGCACCGCCACGGCGTTGGTCGCCGGATCACTGCGGTAGCCCGAATGCAACACGACGGTCTCAGGATGCTTGCTGTTCGTCGGCATGTTTCACTTCCCCGCTGCGGTTGTGCAGGTCATTGGCTTAGTTAAATGCGTCAGCGGGGGCAAGCAGCCGCTAGTTCAGAAAGGCTTCAGAAGAGTTTGCTTGCCTTTGTGAATCCGCCTGACACGGCGTCGGCCTAGACCAGCGGCACGTAGTCGTACTCGCCCACGCCCTGCAGGATCAGAAAGGTGAGCGAGGTCTTGCCGGCGTTGGTCACCAGATGCGGGCGGCCGGCAACCGCGACGTAGCTCTGTCCCACGCCGAGCCGCACTTCTTCCTTGGGCTGCTGCAGGAATAGCCCCATCTCGCCTTCCAGCACATAGAAGGTGTCGCTGATATTGGTGTGGAAATGCCAGGGCACGGTCTGCGTCGGCGAGAGCTGCAGCTCGCTGATGCGGAACCCCGGGCGCTCGGCGTGGCGGTCGCGGCGCTCCACCTCGTAGAGATGGCTGGCGTCCTTGACGGGCTGAAGTCGGCGTTCGGCCTTCATTGTCGATGCATCCTTTCGCAAAGGATCGGAAGCCATTATGAACCTCGGCATGATCACAATCTACGGCGTCCACCGCTCCCGCGCCTCGCGCAACATCTGGCTCGCCCACGAGCTCGGCATCCCCTTCAAGCTGGTCCCGGTGATGCAGCGCTATCGGCTCAAGGAGCCGATCCCTACCGACATTGTCCATACCAAGTCGCCGTCCTTCCTGAAGGTCAACCCCAACGGCCATGTCCCGACGATGGAGGATGACGGGCTGGTGCTGCACGAGTCGCTCGCCATCAACCTCTACCTCGCCAAGAAGCATGGCGGTCCGCTGGCGCCGGCCAACGTCGCCGAGGACGGGCTGATGGGCATGTGGTCGCTGTGGGCGGTGACCGAAGTCGAGCCGCACGCGCTGTCGATCGCCCAGAACGGCCCCTCCGCCGCCGCGATGGACGCCCTGCGCGGGCCATTCGCCGTGCTCGAGGACGCGCTCGCCGATGGCTTTCTGGTCGGCGGTCGCTTCACGGTGGCAGACATAAACGTGGCCGAGATCGTCCGCTACGCCGACGGCGCCGTAGAACTGTTCAAGGCAGCGCCCAGAGTGAAGGCTTGGTTCGAAGCCTGTCGGGCTCGCCCCGCCTATCGAAGGATGTGGGACGCACGTGAGAAGGAGCCGGCGTAGCCTCCGTCATCGGCATTCGCTCGCTCCCCAGCGGCGCGGCTCACTTAGCCGCTACTATCAGTACGCTAGTCGCGACCTTAACGGCGCTCCATCGGTGCGAAAAGTCACACTGGGCGCACAAGCCGATCGATCGACGGCGCAAAACCGGCTCTCTCATAGAACCGGCGGGCATCGCGGTTGAAGGCATGCACCGCCACAGCGAGATGACTGGCTCCCTGGCCGCGTGACCAGTCGACAATCGCATCGATCAGATGCCGGCCGATGCCGTGACTGCGTAGGCCGGACCGCACCACCAGGTTATCGAGCTCGATCACCTTGTGCGGCATGGCGCCGGGGAAAGCCGGCAGCGGGCGCGTCAGCAGGACCGCGAGGCCCACGACCTCCCGATCGATCTCCGCCACCAGGACCGTCGAGCCGGACCCGGCGAGCCAAAGCTCGATCTGCTCGCGCGTGCGCGCCGGCCCGTCGAAGCGGCGGAACACGTCCGGCCGCGCCCGGCGATGGAACTCGTCCAGCTCGTCGAACAGCGCGACCAGGGCGTCGTAGTCGCCCATGGTCGCTGGGCGGATGTGGATCGGCACGACGGTTACGCCGCCAGCACCAGCCGATCGGCCGAGGTGGCGAAGCCGAAGGCCTCGTAGAAACGCCGGGCGTCGCGGTTGGCGTCGCCCACCATCACCTCGACCTGCGCCGCGCGCCGCTGGCGCGCCCATTCGACGACGGCCGCCAGCAGGCGCCGCCCGATCCTCTGGCCACGCTGGTCGGGATGGACCACCAGATTGTCGACCTCGACGACCTTGTGCATGCCGCCGCCCGGCTTGGGCATGATGCGCGTGAGCAACACGGCGACGCCCAGCACGCCGATCTCGCTCTGCGCCACCAGGAGCGTCGTGCCCGGGGTCTCCAGCCAGGTCAGAACCTGCTCGCGCGCATGGGCCGGGTCGTCGAGCAGGGTTGCGAGTGCTGCGCAGTCACGCGGGCCCGCCAGGCGCACGCGTATCGACAGCGGCAGCGCTGTTCTGTCTTCAGCTTCAACGATTGACATCTCGTCCTCCGTTTGCGGTCCCGCCGCGGCCCGGAGGCCCTCTCCAGAAACACAGAAGCCGCCGGGAAGCGGCGGCTTCGTCAGGTCACAACCCTTCGCGCCGCCTATTTCAGCAGCGTAAAGTACCAACCCTTCTGGAGCAGGTTCGTGGTCATGGGCATTTTATAAGCTGGCGATAGTGGCGCTGTCAACGCGGCCTCCACTATCGTCTTGCTCATGAACACTTCCCTCTCGACGGCCGCCCCCTGGTGGCGGCCCAACACCGGCCACAGGCTGATCGTCCGCGGCGGCCGTCCGCTTGTCGGCACCTATCCGATCTGTGGCGCCAAGAATGCGGTGTTGCCGTTGATGGTGTCGGCACTGCTGACACCGCATCTGGTAACGCTGCGCAACGTGCCGGCCAATCTCGATGTCGCCGTGCTGGCGGCGCTGCTGCAGCGTCTGGGCTGCGAGATGCACTGGTCGACTGGCGCTTCGGGCCTCGCGCTGACAATCGCGGCCGATCGCGTACAGCCGCAACAGATCGATGCCGAGCTGGTCACCCGCATGCGCGCCTCG
>DATGZZ010000555.1:0-2323 GCA_035296945.1 Reyranella sp. | reverse complement strand
CGGCGAAGGCGAATCGCACGCCGGCGAAGCACAGCACCAGCAGGGCTGCGATGCCGATGCTGCCGATGGTAAGCGGACTGAGCTCGATCATCGGGCATCCTGCCGGGTGACTTCCTCGCGGCCCAGGGCCTCGGCGATCTCGTCCTTCACCTGCGTCTCCAGAGTGATGAGCCGGGGCACGGCGACCGGCTCGGCGTCGGGATGGGCGATCATGCGCAGGTAGCCGCAGATCTGCAGCGACAGGCGCAGCCACAGCACCGAGAGCGCCAGCGGCACCATCAGCTTGGCGGGCCAAGTCGGGAGCTTGATGTCCATCGTCGAATCGCCGATGGAATAGGCCCGCAAGAAATTGGTGAAGCTGGCGTAGATCAGCACCGTGATGATGGCGAAGGTCACCAGGACGCCGAACAGCTCGATCTTCCAGCGGCTCGAGGGCCGCCAGCCCATCGTCAGGTCCATGCCGATATGGCTGCCCAGGCGCTGGGCGTAGGCGATGCCGAGGAACGCGAACAGCGAGGAGGCCTGCTCGATCCAGTCGATGTAGCCGTAGATGGCGAAGTCGAAGATGGTGCGGCCGACGATCTGGGCCACGCCGACGAACATCAGGAAGAAGATGGAGAGGGCGGCGATGAGGTTGAGGCCGTCTTCGACGTGCGACAGTGCCGCGTCGGCGCGACGCAACAACATCGGAGATGATTGGACGCTTCCGTCGGCCGGCATTCAGCGCCGGCCCTGACCGGCGCGCGATCGCGATCCCATCTTGGCTCCCTTCCCAGAGCGGCGTGGGATCGCTTACCGGACCACCATCGAACCCCGCTTTGCGCCCACGTTAGGCTAGGCCGACGACGGCGATCAACCCAATAGCAGGTTCGCGGTGCGGCTATGTCATTCGCGGCACGGCCAGTGGAAGCGCAGGATTCCCAGCACCATGCCCTTGAAATCCTGGCGATCGGCTTCCGGGCGCAGCGCCTCGATATCCTCGAGGATGGTCGAGATGATCTCCTGCCGTGGCGTCCGCAACGGCACACAGAAGCGATAATCGGGCTCCAGCACCTCGCCAATGTAGAGCAGCGCATCGACCGCGCCGGCGCACAGGCCCGCCGCTTCGGACCCGCCCGACTCGGGATGCTCGAGAAAGGCGCGGCAGCCCGGCAGCCATGCCCTGACCGTCGGGTCCGGCTTGTCGACCGCCTGGGCGCGGCTCGGCGAGGCCTGCAGAACGATCAGCGCGGCAAGCACGATGGCCGCAGCAATGTGCAGGGCCTTCATGTCACCAGCCCGATGCCGGAGAAGAACAGCAGCGCGGAGATCGCCCGGCGAAAGCCCTGATCGCTCACCTTGCCGAAAAGAAAGAGGCCCAGCGCCGAGCCGGCGAACAGCGCCGGCAACACGAACGGCAGGTGCGGCAACAGGGCGGCCGGTGCCGCGGGCGCCTTCAGCATGAGGAAGACCAGGGCCAGCGCCTGCATGGCGGCGATGAAGGGCTGGACGATCGAGCGCTGCTGCAGCTTGGGGATGGCATGGGCGTCGCACCAGATGGCGAGCACGGCACCCGGCATCGCGGTCAGGCCGCCGACCAGGCCGCCGGCGAAACCAACGGCGGTGTGGCCGACCGGCCGGCCCTTCATGTCGAGCAGAGCGGCGCGCGGCCGCACCACCGTCGACAGCGCATAGACCATCAGGAAGGCACCGAAGCCCTGGCGGAAGAGGTGCGGATCGATGCGATCGAAGGCCAGGGTGGCGAGAACGACTCCGCCGGCCCCGCCGATGAGGTAGGGCAGGCTGCCGTGCAACGACAGCGTCGCGCGCAGCCGCACCAGGACGTAGGTCTGGATCAGCAGGCTGCAGATCATGAGCAGCGGGATGGCAAGGCCCGGCGCCTGGACTTGCAGAAGGATGGCGCCGGCCACGGCGGAGAAAGCGAAGCCTGAGAACCCCTGGACGATGGCGCCCAGGAACACCGCCAACACGAGGATGAGCTCGAAAGCATCGACAGACATCCCTGGATCCCCCGCACGCCTGATCGGCGCGCGGAACTAATCACGCGGGGAGTCCGCGGGATGTGCGAAAGCTCACCGTGCCCCAACATCGCCACGGCAATTCCGGCCAAACTGACGGAAATTCTGGCCAGCTCGAGCGTCACCAGCTCAGACGCAGACCAGCAGTGAGGGCGTTGGTTGTCGGTTCCTGATGCCGACAGCACGGCCGGCGCGGTTGAGCCGCGCCAAGGCCGGCCATGAGCTGACGTGGCACTCTCCCCCGAACCATCAGCCCAAAGGGTGCTGACGCCGAGCATCACCCAAACAGTGGCGCGCGCGCCATG
>DATGZZ010000554.1:0-10916 GCA_035296945.1 Reyranella sp. | reverse complement strand
GACCATACTGAGCGCGACATGGCGAGATTGCTGCCGCCCGCCAGCGTCAGCGTCGGTGATTGGATGCCGCGGATCACGCTGCCACTGACGTCGGGGCGCTTGTTCGATTCGTGGGATCCGACCACGTCCGGCCACGCGCGGGTCTACTGGCTCGGTGCGCCGTCTGCAGACATCGTGACCTCACTGGCTCGATCGCTTGAAGCCTGCGAGACCCTGCTGCATGTGGTCACAGGAACGCCACCGGACTCTTCGAGCGATTATTCATCCTGCCTGCTCGATCGTTTGGGTGAGCTCGGCCGTGCGTTCGCATCGAACGGAGCGCTTGCCATCATCGTCGACGCCGCCGGCCGTGTGGCGGAAGTGCTGCCGCAGCCGACTTCCGGAGCAATTGCAGCACGGGTGACGCAACTCTACACGGCGAGCCAGCCGGCCGTCGTGCAGGCCAAGGCGCCGGTGCTGCTGCTCGAGCGCGTGGTCGATCCCGGCCTGCGCCGCACGCTGATCGACTACTGGCAGTGCAGCGACAAGGTCTCCAACACGGTGGGCGGGCGGCAGGGCAATGTCGTCAATGGCGACGTCAAGCGCCGCCACGACGTGCAACTCGATGACCCCGGACTGTTCGTTCAGTTGCGCGACTGCCTGGTGCGTCGAGTCGTGCCGGCGATCCTGCGCGCGTTCCATGTCGGCATCATGGTGGTCGAGGCGCCGATCATCGGCTGCTACGATGCCGATTGCGGCGGCCGCTTCGGCCGGCACCGCGATAACACCAGCAGCTACACCGCGCATCGCCAGTTCGCGCTCAGCCTCAACCTCAACCCGGACGAGGAATACGACGGCGGCGAGCTGCGTTTCCCCGAGTTCGGCCGTGAGCTCTACCGGCCGGTCGCGGGTGGCGCGCTGGTCTTCTCCTCATCGCTCCTGCACGAGGTCGTGCCGGTGACGCGTGGCCGGCGGTTTGGCGTCTTCACTTTCCTGTCGGCCAGTGGCCCGTCGCTCAGACGTCCTCACCCGTCACACGGGGGAGGATAGAGGAGGGGGCAGGCCACGATCGAGGGGGAGGAGAAGAGGGCATTCGCTACTTCACCAGCGGGATCACCTCCGCTGCGAAGCGCTGGAGGCCCGCGACGCTGGCGTCGATCGAGTTGCCGCGGAAATCGAAGATCAGCTCATGCACGCCGATGGCGGCAAACGAGCGGATGTCGCCCGCGATCTCGTCGGGCGTGCCGGAGAAGCTGCGCCGGCTGCCGTCGCGATCCGGCACGCTCGTGTCGTAGAGCGGCGCCTTGTAGGAGATGGTGAGCTTGGAGAAGTCGCGGCCTTCGGCTTCGGTCATCTGCTTCAGCGTCTGCAGATGCGCGCGCATCTCCTGCGGCGGCAGCGGCGAGGCGGCGATGGCGCCCACAGGGTGCCAGCCATCGCCATGCCGCGCCGTGCGACGCAACGCGGCCTTCGAATGGCCGCCGACCCAGATCGGCGGATGCGGCTTCTGCAGGGGAAACGGCTCGCAGCGTATGTCGGTGTATTTGTAGAACTTGCCGTCGAAGCTCGCGGGCGAGCGGCTCCACAGCTGCTTGAAGATCGCGATCCATTCGTCGGTCACCGCGCCGCGGCGCTCGAAGTCGGGGCTGTCCAGCGCCTCGAACTCCTCCTTCAGCCAGCCGACGCCGACGCCCAGCGTGACGCGGCCGCCCGACAGCACGTCGAGCGAGGCCACCATCTTCGCCGTCAGTACCGGGTTGCGGTAGGGCAGCACCAGGACCGAGGTGACGAGGCGCAGCTTCTCCGTGGCGCCCGCCACCACACCCAGGATGGAGAAGGTTTCCAGCGCATCGCCGGTACCGGGATGCTTGCCGTCGAGTGTGTAGGGGTAGGGCGATTCGCTCTCGACCGGGAAGACGATGTGGTCGGCGATCATCGCCGAGTGCAGGCCCAGCCGCTCGCCTTCGCGCGCCAGCCGCAGGATGTCCGCTCGCGTGGCCGTCGGGCCGCGAGTGGGAAGGTAGAAGCCATAGCGCATCAGGTGAGCTCCGCGTTGGACCAACGCGATTGTCACCCATATGCGATCATCGCGCCAAGGCGCCTTCGTGCTCCAGGAGCCATTTCTTGCGCGGCAGGCCGCCGCCATAGCCGGTCAGCGTGCCGTTCGAGCCGATCACGCGATGGCAGGGCACGACGATGCTGATCGGGTTCTGGCCGTTGGCCAGGCCCGCGGCGCGCACCGCCTTGGGCTTGCCGATGCGCCGCGCCAGCTCGGCATAGCTGATGGTCTTGCCGCTCTTGATCATGCGCAGCGCCCGCCAGACGCTTCTCTGGAACGGCGTTCCGGCGCTCTCGTCGACCGGCAAGCGATCAATCGCGCCGATGTCGCCCTTGAAGTAGTCGCGCATGGCTCGCGTCAAGCCGCCGGGATCGCGCGCCGGCTGCAGCGCATAGCCGCCTTTGCCGTAATAGCGATCGAGCAGCCGGCGCATGCGCGCCTCGTGATCGGTCCAGTCGATGGTGCGCAGCTTGCCGGCGCTGTCGGCCACGATCAGCAGTTCGCCGATCGGGGTCTGCAGGCGATCGACCAGCAGGGTGAGGGATTCAACCATGGTTGGCCATCCTGAGATGTTGGTGGGCATAGGCATGCCATGGCCGCCACGCGGGCGGGGCATTCTCCTGCACGATGGCCATGGTCTCACGCTCCCAGTCGCCTGGTGCGCGCAGGCCAGGGCGCTTGCTGATCAGCGGCGCGAGCCTGGGGTCGCGCGCGAGGTGGCTGTCGATGGTGGCGATGTCGGCGCCGAGATCGAACACGCGTCGCACGCGCGCCACGATCGACGGCAGGGCTTTTACGCACGGGAAGCGGATGGTCACCATCACGGAATTGCGCGCCGGCAGATGGGCGACCGCGACGCGGCCCTGCTTGCCGTCGAGGTCGATCCGACGATGCCAGGTGTTGCCGTCGATCCATTCCACGCCGGGCGCCGCGCGCGACGACAGGGCCGCCAGCATGCCCGGCCAGTCGTAGGGCGGGCGGTAGGCGAGCCGCAGGGTCACGCCCTCGCGGGCCGAATTGTCGGCGCCGCCTTTGCGGCGGAGCGTGCTGGGCGGTCGGCCGAACAGGTCCCGGAACGTCTCGTTGAAGCGGCGCACGCTGCCGAAGCCTGAGGCCAGCGCCACTTCGGCCATCGGCAGATGCGTGTCGTGCAGGAGCTGCTTGGCGAACAGCACGCGACGCGTCTGGGCGACGGCGATGGGCGAGGCGCCGAGATGGCGCTGGAACAGGCGGCGCAGCTGGCGGCCGCCGACGCCCAGCCGCTCGGCCAGCGTCTCGACGTCCGAGTCCTCGCCGTCGAGCGCGCCGTCGGCGATCAAGGCCAGGGCGCGGCTCACCGTGTTGGCGGTGCCGCGCCAGAAGGCGAGGTCGGGCGCGATCTCGGGCCGGCAGCGCAGGCAGGGGCGAAAGCCCGCCTCCTGGGCGGCGGCGGCCGAGGCGAAGAAGCGGCAGTTCTCGAACTTCGGCGGTCGCGCCGGGCAGATCGGCCGGCAGTAGATGCCGGTCGAGGTCACGCCCACGAACACGCGGCCATCGAAGCGGGCGTCATGGCTCTGGAAGGCTCGGTAGTAGGTTCGGCGATCATGCAGTTCCATGGAGGGAATCTAGTACGCGCCAGCGGCCGTCGCTCGCGATTTTCGGACCTCTATGTCCCACCCCATACCTCACGCCCAGATGAGGTATGAGCGTTGGTCGTTTGACCCTAGGCCGTGAAAATGATCATTCGACATCAAATGTCGGAGGAAACGGTCGCGACCGGCTGGAACGCGCTGCTGCGTCCAGCCTGGCTGCCTGCGGTGGCGGTTCTTGTGGGCGGCGTGCTGCTGCATTCCATGAACGTGCTGATGCTGGCCACGGTGCTGCCGAGCGTGGTCGACAATCTCGGCGGCGCCACGCTGATGAGCTGGACGTCGAGCGCCTTCCTCGCCTCGTCGATCGTGGCGGCGACCTGCACCGGCTATCTGACGTCGATCCTGGGCGCACGCACGGTGTTCTGCACCGGTGCCGCCATCTTCGGCCTGGGCGCGCTCACCTGCGCGCTGGCGCCGACGATGGGCCAGGTCGTCGCCGGCCGCTTCGTCCAGGGCTTCGGCGGCGGACTGCTGACCGCCATGGCCTACGTGCTGGTGCGCAGCACTTTTCCCGAGAACCTGTGGGCGCGCGGCTTTGCCTTGCTGTCGGGTGCCTGGAGCATGTCGATTTTGGTCGGTCCTCTGGTCGGCGGCCTGTTCGCCCGCTACGGCGACTGGCGGGGGGCCTTCTTCGCCGTCACGGCGATGGCCGTGATCTTGGTGGTGGTGGCGCTCCGCGCGCTGCCGCGCACCGCCACGAGCGGCGCCAGCGCGCGCGTGCCGGGCCTGCGCGTGCTGCTGATCTGCGCCGCGATCGCCGCCATGTCGCTGATGGCGATCGCGCCCGGCATGCCGGCCAAGCTCCTGCTGCTGGCGGGAGCCATTGCCGCGCTGGTGTTGACCATGTCGATTGATCGCCGCGCCGCTCAGCCGCTGCTGCCAACCGACGCTTTTTCGTTCGGCAGCATCACAGGCGTGGGACTGTGGCTCTGCCTGTTGGTCGCGATTGCCTACAGCCCCCTGCAGATCTTCGTGGCGATCTTTCTGCAATCGCTGCACGGCCTCGATCCGCTGGAGGCGGGCTACATGGTGGCGGGTGCTTCGTTCGGCTGGACGGGCATGTCGTTGATCGTCGCCGGCACGCCCGAGCGACGCAGTGACCGCCTGTTGGTTGCGGGGCCGTTGATGATGGCGGCGGGTCTGCTCGGCGTCGCCCTGTTGATGCCGATGGAGCCGGCGCCGGTCGTCTTTCCGGCGGTTGCGCTGGTTGGTGCCGGCATCGGCGCGTGCTGGGCCTTCATTGCCCAGAGGGTCATGAGCGGCGCGCGGGCGGGTGAGGAGAATCTTGCCGCTTCATCGTTGGCGACCGTGCAGCAGACCGGCTTTGCGCTCGGCGCGGCGCTCGCCGGCCTTGCGGCCAATGCCGCCGGCCTGTCGGCTGGACTGACCCGCACCGATGTGGCCCAGGCTGCCTTCTGGGTGCCAATGAGCTTCGTGCTGGCGGCACTCGCCGCCGTCGTTGCCGGCGTCCGCCTGATGCAGCTGCGTCGGAGATAGTTTGCTGGGAGCGCGCCACTCCGTGGCGCTCATGTTGTAAGATCAACAAAGAGCGCCACGGAGTGGCGCGCTCCCAGCAAAGACTACGCCGCCTTTTTGCTCTCCACGAGCGCCTTGCCGAAGGCCTGGAACAAGGCGCGGTTGATGGGATTGCTCTGGGGGTCGTACTCGGCATGCCACTGGACGCCGAGGGCGAAGCAGGGCGCGTCGGCGATGCGGATGGCCTCGATCGTGCCGTCTTCGGCGACGCCCTCGACGACGACGCGTTCGCCCGGCTCGAGGATGCCCTGGCCGTGCAGCGAGTTCACCCGGATCGAATCGCGGCCCAGCAACCTGGCGAAGGCGCCGTCCTTGGCCAGCCGCACCTCGTGGCGATCGGCGAACACCACTTCCGGATCGGGATGGATCTCGCCGTTGGCCAGCCGCGGCATGCGATGGTTCATGCGCCCGGGGATGTCGCGGATCTCCGGATGCAGCGTGCCGCCGAAGGCCACGTTCATCTCCTGCAGGCCGCGGCAGATTCCGAACAGCGGCAGGCCGCGCTCGACGCAGGCCTTGATCAGCGACAGCGCCATGGCGTCGCGATGCTGGTCGTAGGGCTCGTGCCGGGGATCGGGTTCAACACCGAAGCAGGTCGGATGGACATTGGCGCGCGCGCCCGTCAGCAGGATGCCGTCGACCGCACCCAGCAGGGCGTCGACATCGGTGATGTCCGGCGTGCCGGCGAACATCAGGGGCAGGGCGCCGGCGACCTCGGCGATCGCCCGCATGTTGCGCTGCCCCACGACCTGCACGTTGTGCCGGTCGTTCACGACCTGGGCATTGCCGATAATGCCGACCACCGGTTTCGCCTTGCCTGCCATTCCCTCTCGCCGAAAGTTCCTGTCGCCAACAGCTAAGCTCATTTCGTGCCAAGGGAAAAGAAAATCGCCTGCACGGCAGCCCTAGGAAAAATTATGCCCTCGTTGGGGGCTCCCAGGTCAGGGACGCCGCGACCAGAGCTGCCAGACGGTCCAGCCGCACCTCCTCGACCAGGGTGACCGGCGGGGTGCCGAGCCGGCCCGACGGGTCGACGACCGTCATGCCGCGGGTGAGGCCCGGCGCCAGCGATACGCCGACCGACGCCCGCAGCGCTTTGGTGACGATGGACGGTTCCACCACGACCGCCGCCGCCAGGGGATCGATCAGGAAGAGGCGGTCACCCTTGCCCTCGCGCACGTGCCGGCTGCGGTCGTGCTCGATCAGGGCTCGGACGAAGGCCTTGTAGTCGCTGTCGGGGGCGGCTTCGAGCATGCGATCGATCTCGCTTCCTTCGAGGAAATGGCCGACGCACGGCTCCCAGGGAACGACCGTGGTGTCGAGGCCGGCGCCGAGCACGATGGCCGCCGATTCGGGATCGCAAAAGATATTGAATTCGGCGGCCGGCGTGACGTTGCCGCGGCCGTGCAGCGTGCCGCCCATGACGGTGAGCCGGCCGATGCCGGCCAGGATGCCCGGCGTGCGCCGCAGCGCCAGCGCGAGGTTGGTGAGCGGGCCGACCATCAGCAGATCGACAGGATCGGCCGCGGCCGCCGCTGCCGTCAGCGTGGCGGTGAGGAACTGCACGGCATCCGTGCCGCTGAGGTCTCGGGTCTCGGCCGGTCGTGGCGCGCCGCCCAGCCCGTCCTCGCCGTGGACGTGGCGGGCATCGATTCGGGTCTCGACAAGCGGCTGGGCCGCGCCCGCATGCACCTCGATGTGGGCGCCGGCGGCGGCGAGGATGGCCAGCACGTTGTCCGTCGCCGCCTCGAGGCTGACGTTGCCGTACACCGTCGTGATGGCGTCCGGCGCGCGGCCGGCGGCGATCAGCAGCAGCAGCGCCTGGGCGTCGTCGACGCCGCCATCGGTATCGAGGATCAGTCGATTGGGCATGTAGGGTCCGAACTCCGCCAGACGACGCATCATCGCCCATCTAGGTCTCGCTCATCCAGAAGGAGACGACGATGAACGATGTGGACATTCAGGATTTTGTCAGCCGTTTCGCTGCCGCCTGGGCGGCGCGCGACCCCGAGGCCTTCCTGGCGCTGTGGCATCCCGACGGGATCCTGTGCTCGCCGCTCTACGACCGGCCGGTCGCGGGCAAGGAGCTGGGCCGCCTGACCGAGCTTTTAAGCCAGACCGCGCCCGATCATGTCTGGCAATTGCTCGACTGGACGGCGCGCGGCGACGTCGTGATCGTCGAATGGCAGGCCACGCGCACCGCCGGCAGCCAGCGGATCGACTGGCGCGGCGTCGACAAGTTCCGCCTGCGCGACGGACGGATCGCCGAGGAGACCGTCTACATGGACACCGCCATGTTGCGCGCGACGCGGGGCCTGGCGTGGCCCGAACCGCTGATCAGGCTGACTTAGGGCGAGACGCGCCCGTTCACGAAGTCGCGCGAAGGGTAGCGCAATCGGCGAGTCATCTGGCAGGATGACGCCGCGCGAGGGTCTTTTCGAAAGAAGAAGCAATGCGTCGTGGCAGGCGAATGGTGCTGGGCACCTTGTTTGGGCTGATCCTTCTTGCCGTGACCTTGGCCGGGATCGAGGTCCTGTCTTCCTTCTACGTGCCCGACTGGCCGGCGCGCGCCCTGAATCCGCGGCCACCTGCGCCAGTGCGCATCCTGCAAACGGCCTACAAGAATCAGCCATGGATCGCCGATCCCGACAATTCCTGGGCAATGCGCGATATCGAACGGACGGTCGCCAAGCCCCCCGGAACGCAGCGCGCCGTCTTCATCGGCGACAGCTTCGTTGAGTCGTGGTTCACGCCGTTGTCGCTTCCGGCGGCGGTGCAGCAGCGCCTTCCTGGCGGCGCGAACAGGATCGAGGCGGTCAATCTCGGCGTCGCCGCTACCGATCCGCGCAGCTACTACTACCGGATCCGTGACGTGGCCCTGGAGCTGCAGCCCGACGCTGTGTTGCTCTTCATCTACGCCGGCAACGATTTCATGGCGCCCGACCAGGGCTATTCCGTGTGGCCGCGCTGGATCGACGAGTCGCCGGGCGGATCGCTGGTGGGCAGCATCATGCCGCGGACGAACTGGTTGATGGTCAATCGCCTGGATCTGGCGGCGTTCTTCAGGTCGCGGTCGACTGCGCCTGCCAATGACGAAGCGGTGCTTTTTGCCGCCGTCACGGCGCCTCCCGAAGAGCGCCTCAAGCGCATCGTGTCCTACGTAAAGACCTATCACTTTCCGAATGTCCCGGAGGAGCAGCTTGCCGAGATCCTGTCGCGCGGCGACAACCGCTTCTTCGACATCGCCGCGCCGCGCCAGCAGGGCGAGCAGGAGTACCTGCTGGACTGGATGTTCGGCACGCTGATGAGCTGGGAAGCACGGGACTTCGAGGTGGCGAAAAGCCGCGAGGACGCCGCGCGCCTGGCGGGCAAGGGACAGGTCGAAGCGACATTCTCCTGGATCGAAGCCACCGACAGGCTGCTGCGTAAGCGTGGCGTGCCGCTCATGGTCTTCCTGGCGCCCGTGGGGAGCGTCGATCCCGACTACGCCGACTTCTGGAAGCCGTGGCCGCGCATCTACAGCTACAACTACATTTGCGACGAATGGCATTCGCAGCTTGCCGCCCGCCTTGCCAAGGCGGGCATGCGCTACGTCGATCTGCGCGAGAACCTGGCCAATGTTCCGGGCACCTACCGCAAGCTTGATGGTCATTGGAGCCAGAAGGGCGAGGCCATTGTCGCCGATCGGGTGGCGGCAGAGCTGAGGTCCGTGCTGGGCGATCGGGCGGTCGCGAAAACAAAGTAGTCCAGCCGGATTGATGCGCCGGCCACTTCGACGCGCGCCGAAACGACGGCCCGCTCGCGGCGACTAACGTTCGCCATGGTCAATCAAAGGAGAAAGCCATGGCCGATCTTCACACACTCAAGGATGGTCTCGTCGTCACCGCCTTTTGGGAGGCCAGGCCCGACGAGGTCGACGCCGTGCAGGCGATCGTCCGCAAGTTCCTGCCGCAGGCCCAGCGCGAGCCGGGCGTGAAGGCCTTCCAGATCCACCAGTCGACCAGCGAGCCGCACAAGTTCTTCTTCTACGAGGTCTTCAAGGACGAGGCGGCCTTCGCCGACCATCAGCAGACCGATCACTTCAAGACGCTGATCGTGGGGCAGGCGGTGCCGAAGCTCGCCAAGCGCGAGCGCACGCAGCACCGGTTCGTGTGAATTCATATTCCTCCCCCGTCATACGGGGGAGGGTAGGGAGGGGGAGAGCCTCAAAGACGGTCTCGAAAATTTCAGATCTGAAATCTGCGAAGACCTTCTCTGCGGCCTTCCCCCTCCCGGCCTCCCCCGTATGACGGGGGAGGTGAACCGAGGTCAGGCATTCTGCCACGGCCCGACGTCGAGCCAGGTGCTCTGGTACGTGGCGCCTTCGCCCATGTCGGTGTAGCGGTCTGAACAGAGCATGTTGATGGTGCCCGACACGGACTCGCTGGTCGGCCGTTGTCCGGGCACCAGCACGACGCCGGGCTGGATGTCGTCGTTCACGTGCAGCACCAGGCCGATCTCGCCGCGGCCGTTGAACAGGCGGACCTCGTCGCCCTGCTTGAGGCCGCGCTTGGCCGCGTCCTCGGGATGCAACACGCAGAACGGCTTGCCCTCGCGCTGGCGCAGGAAGCCCACGCCCGAGAAGGCCGTGTGCGCCTGGAAGTAGCCCGGCGCCGTCAGCAGGCGCAGCGGCCACTTGGCGGCCTCGGCCACTTCGACCGGATCCTCGTTCCAGTCGGGCATCGGCGAGAGGCCCTGCTTGGCGAGCTGCTCGGAGTAGAACTCGAGCTTGCCCGACGGCGTCTTGAACGGTTGGCCGTTGAAGGGATGGACGATGTGGATCGGCTCGCCGGCGAACAGCTTGGCCGGATCGGCGGCGGCGGCGGGGCCGGTCGCACCCTTGAACAGCTCCTTGGCTGCGTCCTCGGGAGCGAGGCTGAAGATCGCGTCGGTAAGCCCCATGCGCCTGGCGAGCGCCTGGGCCACGTCGAAGTTCGACCGCGCCTCGCCCTGCGGCTTGGCGGCCTGGCGGCCCCACTGCATCCAGTAGGCGCCGTAGGCGCGATAGAGATCGTCGGTCTCGAGATAGTTCGCCGCCGGCAGCACGATGTCGGCGTACTTCGCCGTGTCGGTCATGAAGGGATCGTGCACCACGGTGAACAGGTCCTCGCGCAAAAGGCCCTTCTGGACCTTGTGGACCTCGGGGCAGGTCACCACCGGGTTGTTGGCCGACACGTAGAGCGCGCGGATCGGCGGGTCCTTCATGTTCAAGAGCTCTTCGCCCAGGCGCAGGTGATTGACGTTGCGCGTCGCAGCCGGCCCCGAGGGCCTGCGGATGGCGGCGTAGTTGAGGTCGCACGAGGCCGCGGTCAGCAGCAGCGCGCCACCGCCCCGGACGGCATAGTGGCCCGATACGCCCGGCAGCAGGGCCACGGTGCGCAGCGCCTGGCCGCCATGCGTCAGTCGCGTCATGCCTTCGCCCAGCCGGATCATCGCGGCCTTGGCCTTGCCGTACATCGCCGCGAGCTTCTCGATGTCGGCCACGGCGAGGCCTGTGATCTCGGCGACGCGCTGCGGCCCGAACTTCGGCAGGATATCGCGCTCGACCTTGTCGAAGCCCAGCGTGTGCTTTGCGATGTAGTCGCGGTCGGCGAGCTTGTCGCGCACCAGGATGTGCATGATGCCGAGCGCCAGCGCGGCGTCGGTGCCGATGCGGATCGGCAGATAGAGGT
>DATGZZ010000553.1:0-11239 GCA_035296945.1 Reyranella sp. | reverse complement strand
CTGCAATACACCGGCGGCACGACCGGCCTGCCCAAGGCCGCCATGCTGACGCACGGCTGCGTCGCCGCGGCGATGAGCCAGGGCCAGTCGTGGACCACGCCCTACACCACGCCCGGCACCGAGAAGGTCGTTTGCGTCCTGCCGCTATTCCACATCTACGCGCTGTCGGGAATCATGCTGGGCGCGGTGCGCAACGGCAACCAGCTCATCCTCTATCCGCGGCCCGACATCGACATGATCGTCAATGATCTCGCCAAGAAGAAGCCGACCTTCCTGCCGGGCGTGCCGACGCTCTACACCGCCATCAACAAGCATCCCAAGGCGCAGGGGCTCGACCTGAAGTCGCTCAAGATCTGCATGTCGGGCGGCGCGCCCCTGCCGGTCGAGGTGCAGCAGGCTTTCGAGAAGCTGACCGGCGCCACGCTGATCGAGGGCTACGGCCTCACCGAGACCTCGCCTACCGGCGCCATCTGTCCGGTCGACAAGAGCGTGCGGCGTGTCGGCTCGTGCGGCGTGCCGATGCCCGGGACGGTGATCGAGATCCGCGACATGGAGAAGGGCGACACGGTGTTGCCGCCCGGCAAGGAGCATGTCGGCGAGGTCTGCATCATCGGCCCGCAGGTCATGAAGGGCTACTGGAAGAAGCCGGAGGAGACCGAGAAGGTCCTGTTCCGCCATCCCGGCAGCAACTGGATGGGCCTGCGCACCGGCGACATGGGCTACATGGACGCCGACGGCTGGCTCTACCTGGTCGACCGCTCCAAGGACCTGATCATCTCGTCGGGCTACAACGTCTATCCGCGCATGATCGAGGAGGCGGTCTACGAGCATCCGGCGGTGGACGAATGCATCGTCATCGGCATCCCCCATCCGCACCGCCAGGAGGCGCCCAAGGTGTTCGTCAAGCTGAAGCCCGGCGCCTCGCTCACCTTCGAGGAGCTGTTGAAGCATCTCGACGGCAAGATCGGCAAGCACGAGATGCCGATCGCGCTCGAGATCCGGCCGGAACTGCCAAAGACCCCCGTCGGCAAGCTTTCCAAGAAAGAGCTGAAGGAAGAGGAGCGCGCCAAGGCGCAGGCCAAGGCGGCCTAGGACTCATTCACCTCCCCCGCCTTACGGGGGAGGCCGGGAGGGGGAAAGCATCAGTCGTGCTATCTCTTGATATGAGATCATGAACTTCAACGATCGCCTTTGCGGCCCGCCCCCTCCCTACCCTCCCCCGTATGACGGGGGAGGAATATGATTCGGTCATGATCGAAGATGATCCGAACATGAGCCGAAGGTCGTTTATCCTCGGCGCCCCGTCTCTCGCCCTCACCGGCTGCTTCGACAAGCCCTGCGAGGAGCGCAATCCGGCGCAGCTTGCCTTCCTCGACGGCCTGAAGTCGCTCGCCAAGCCCGCTCTCTCTTCGGGCAATCCCCTGAAGATCGAGGACGCTGCCAAGCAGAGCATCGCCCTCGCCGAAAAAGTCGGCGCCTTTTCCGACTGGTGCGGCACCCTGACCAAGATCGAGGGCACCGCCCAGAAGGTCGCCGTCACGGTCGATATCGGCCGCCAAGTTTCGCTCTACGCGTTCAACGACTGGACTTTGGCCTTTGCCGGGTCGGTTCTCGACCTTTTCTCCACACGATCGCGCGAACCGCCGCCGCCGGGTCTTTCCGATCCCGCCATCGCGGCGCTAAAAACCTTGCGGCTCGGCGAGCGCATCTCGCTTTCCGGCAGGATGGGCCAGATCGCCGGAGCGGGCGTGTTCGACTGGTCCCGCCTGTTCGGCAAGAGCGAGGCCGAGCACCGCCAGTTCCTGCAGACACCGCGCTTCGTGGCGCGCATCGAGGCGCTGGCGGCGGAGAAGAAGAAGTAGAAAGGAATTTTGGGTGCCGTCCTTCACGTACGATTTTCCCCACGCCAGCATCAAGCTCCCGGTCTTCGCGTCCAACGTCGTTGCTTCCTCCCAGCATCTCGCCGCCACCGCCGGCCTGCGCATGCTGGCGAAAGGCGGCAACGCGGTCGATGCGGCGATCGCCAGCGCGATTGCCATCACCATCGTCGAGCCGACCATGAACGGCATCGGCGCCGACGCCTTCTGCATCCTGTGGGACGGCAGCAAGCTCGTGGGCCTCAACGCCTCGGGCCATTCGCCGGCCCTGATGACGCCCGACCAGTACGCGGGCCAGGCCAGCATGCCGAGCACCGGCTGGGGCAGCGTCACCACGCCCGGCGCGGTGTCGCTCTGGATGACCCTGCACGCGCGCTACGGCAAGCTGCCCTTCGCCGACCTGTTCGAGCCTGCGATCAAGTATGCGCACGACGGCTTTCGCGTCTCCTACATGGTGGCGCGGCAGTGGGCGCGCGCCGTCGACCGGCTGCGCGGCCAGCAGGACTGGGTGCGCGATTTCATGCCGAATGGCCGTACGCCTCAGACGGGAGAGCTGTGGAAGTTCCCCGATCAGGCGAAGACGCTGACCAAGATCGCGGAATCAGGCGGCGAGGCCTTCTATCGCGGCGAGCTCGCCGAGGCGATGGACAGCCACGCCAGGGCGACCGGCGGCGGGTTGCGCCTTGCCGACCTCGCCGAGCACAAGGCCGACTGGGTCGATCCCATCGGTCTCACCTATCGCGGCGTGACGCTGCACGAGATCCCGCCGTCGGGCCAGGGCATCGCCGCCTGCATGGCGCTCGGCATCCTCGAGAACTTCGACGTCGCCGGCCACGACGCCGACGGGCCGGAAGTGGCGCATCTCAAGATCGAGGCGATGAAGCTCGCCTTCGCCGACATCTGGCGCTACGTCGCCGATCCGCGCTTCATGGACATCACGCCGGCGCAGATGCTCGACAAGCATTACCTCAAGAGCCGCGCCAAGCTGATCGACCCGAAGAAGGCCAAGGAGTTCGGCCCGGGCGTGCCGAAGGACGGCGGCACGATCTATCTCGGCACGGCCGACGCGTCGGGCATGATGGTGTCGCTGATCCAGTCGAACTACACGGGCTTCGGCTCGGGCATCGTGGTGCCGGGCACCGGCATCGCTCTCCAGAACCGGGCGAGCGGGTTCGTGACGACCAAGGGCCATGCCAACGAGGTCGGTCCGAAGAAACGGCCGTTCCACACCATCATCCCCGCCTTCATCACCAAGGACGGCAGGCCGGTCGCGACCTTCGGCCTGATGGGTGGCGCCATGCAGCCGCAGGGCCACATGCAGGTCTTCTCGCGCATCGTCGACTACGGCCGCAATCCGCAGGCCGCCATCGACTCCCCGCGCTGGCGCGTGCACGAGACCGACAAGACGGTGTGGGTCGAGGAGCACATGCCGGCCGACACGATGAGCGGGCTGGAGGCCCGTGGCCACAAGCTCACGCGCACCAAGTGGCCGAGCTTCGACTTCGGCTCCAGCCAGATCATCTGGCGCTTCCCCGAGGGCGGCCCCTACCTCGCCGCCTCCGAAAGCCGCCGCGACGGCGCGGCCGTCGGGTTCTGATGGTTCAACGTTCCTCCCCTTCGCGGATGCCGCGAAGGGGAGGTGCCCGCGTCTTCGCGGGCGGAGGGGTCATGAGCAACAGTACTGATGCCCATGACCCCTCCGTCGGCGTAAGACGCCGACACCTCCCCAGCTTCGCTGGGGAGGAAGGAGCCTTTCGACATGAGCACAGTCATCTCCATCGCCAACGGCGGCTTCGCCATCAACGGCGCGCCGACCTACGCCGGCCGCTCGTGGAAGGGCCATCGCATCGAAGGCCTGCTGTTCAACAGCCGCATGGCCAACGCCATCGCCGACGACGAGAACCCGGCGACCCGCGGCGCCTGGTCCTATGCCGACGGCGAGTGGGACGCCGAGCGCAGCACGCGCGAGTTCATCGCGGCCCTCCCCGCCTATCGCGCGCACGGCCTTCTCGCCGTCTGCCTCAACATCCAGGGCGGCAGCCCGCAGGGCTATTCCTGGCACCAGCCATGGAAGATCGGCGGCTTCACGGCCGACGGCACGATCAAGCCCGCCTGGGCGGCGCGCCTCGACAAGGTCATCAAGGCCTGCGACGGCCTCGGCATGGCCGTGATCCTGGGCCTCTTCTACGGCAAGCAGAGCCCGACCCTGAAGGATGAGGCGGCGGTGAAGGCCGCCGTCACCAACACCGTCGACTGGCTCCTCCAGCACAACGCCACCAACGTGCTGCTCGAGATCGGCAACGAGGTCGACCTGCCGAACGTGTTCGTCCATCCCATCATCACGGCCCAGCGCTGCCACGAGCTGATCGAGCTCGCCAAGAAGCGCAGCCAGGGCAAGCTTTTGGTCAGCACCAGCCTGGTCACGCTCAACGCGCCCTCCGAGGCGATCCTCGCCGCCGCCGATTTCCTGCTGCCGCACGGCAATCCCGTCAGCGGCCCCGACGGGCCGCCGCAGTCGAGCCCGCACGGCATCCGCCTGCAGGTCGCGCGCTGGCGCGGCGGCGCGGGCTACCGCGGCCAGCCCGTCGTCTACAACGAGGACGACCATTTCGACTTCGACAAGCCCGACAACCATCTCGTGGCCGCCATCGACAGCGGCGCGAGCTGGGGCTACTTCGACTTCCGCCGCATCCGCGAACGCTTCGAGGACGGCTTCCAATCCCTGCCGGTCGACTGGACGATCTCATCGGTGCGCAAGCGGGCGTTCTTTGGTTTGCTGAAAGAGATTACTGGCTCCTAAAAGACAAAGTAGTCGCCGTTACCAGAGATGTGGCCCGATTCGTATCGGCCGGGAATCGAATGCACTTTCAGTGAATGGCCATTGTCGAAGTGCAAGGTTAGCGAGAATGGCTCGCGAACCACGGAAGTCACGACTCGACTGACAATCCTATGTAGGGCCGTGGCCCCAAATCCTTCCTGAGGGTTTAGTCGCTCAACCGCGCCGTGCTGGCCGACGTACTCAAGCAGGTGCTCAACGACGAGGTATGAGTTGTCATCGAGGGTGAAGTCGATCGAATACGGCTGAAAAACTACGTTTCCTATGGTTCGGCCAACCAAGAATTGCAGCAACGCTTGTTCCGGGAACTCCTTCATTTCCCGCATCCGTGCAAGCCGCTTTCCGTGCGAGAATCCAGTTCGCGATCCGGCGTCACATCCAGGTTCATTGCCTCATTCTACAGCGCCGCATTCTCGAGCCAAACGCACAGTATCCCGCCAAGCGATGCGGCTGTGCGCGACCTGCGCCCCATCGATCTCGTCGAAGCCGCCTTCGACGATCTCACCGCCCAACCTGCGATAGAAGTCGATGGCCCGCACGTTGTCATCGAACACCCAGAGATAGGCGCCCGTCTCGCCGCGCTCGGCGACGCGTCGCATCGCCTCGCCCAGCAGGCGGCGGCCGAGGCCGCCGCTGCGTCGCTCGGGATGGACGTGCAGGTTGTCGATGTAGGCGCCGAAGCCCGCATCGCCCTTGGCCCATACCGCGATGAAGCCCTGCCCGTCGGCGATCAGCACGGTATCGTCCGACGCCATCCCCGCGAGCTTGGCACGCCAGTGGTCCCGACGCTCGCCATCGAGCGACGGGCCGAGCATGTCGTCCTTGAAGATGCCGCGATAGGCCGAGCGCCAGCTCGCGGCGTGCAGCGCGGCGATGGCATCGGCGTCGCCGACGGTCGCCGGCCGGATGGATGAGACCGTCAAAGGCCGGCGGACCGCGTCGTCGGATAGGCCGGCAGGTCGTCGGCCAGCATCACCCAGGAAAGTTTCGAGCGCACGAAGGTGTGGTCCCTGGGCGCCGCGTGGTCGGGCTCGTCGAGCGAGCAGGTCGTGATGTCGAGATCGCCGGGCGTGCGCGTCGATTGATAGGTCAAGGTCGTGCCGCACTCGGGGCAGAAGGAGCGCGTGGCATGCTCCGACGACTTGAACCGCTGCGGCTCGCCGGCCACGAACCGAACCGAGTCCGGCGGCACGCTGAACCACGCCACCGACGGGGCGCCGGCGGCATGCCGGCACATCGTGCAGTGACAGATCGTCTGGTTGGTGGGCTCGGCGTCGATCTCGTAGCGCACGGCGCGACAGAAACAGCCTCCTCGCAGCATCATCGCCTCCTTATCGCCTCGTCATCGTCTCTGGGGCTTGCGCAGCATGGGCGTGATCACCGGCGAGCTGCCGGACTGGGCACGCCCCAGGATCTCGAAGCCGTGCCGCTCGTACAACGGGATGTTCCGCGGATTGGACGATTCGAGATAGGCGAGCACGCCGTCGCGATCGCAGCGGTCGGTGACGTGACGCAGCAGCGCGCCGCCGATGCCCTCGTTCTGGTGCGCCGGGTCGACGCCGAGCAAGGGCAAATACCAGTGCGGCTCCTTCGGGTGATGGCTTGCCATCTGCTGCATGAGCCGCGGGCCGTCGACGGCGGTCGCCGCGTCGGCCGTTCGCATCATCAAGTCGTCGAGCGCTGCCTCGTCGGGATGCGTTCCCGGCGGCAGCCACAGCGCGGCGCCGGCCGAGCCGACGCGCAGCGCGCTGCCTTTCTCGAAGGCCACCCCGCCGAACGCCGTGGCGAAGTGCGGGAAGGCCTCGATGTAGGCCTTGGGGCCGGGCCACGTCCAGCGGGTCGCGGGGTCGCCACTGAACGCCAGGGTTAGGATGGCGAAGACCGAATCCCTCTCGGCAACCGTCGCCACTTGAACATCGCGTGTCGTCATCGTTCCAAGATTGGACGCCATGACGCCGGACGCAAGGCTACTTTCCGCAATAGGCCTCGATGCGATATCCGTCCGGGTCGATGGCAAACGCAGCGTAATATTTCGGCCCGTAGTCGGCCCGCACGCCGGGCTTGCCGTTGTCCTTGCCGCCGGCCTTGAGCGCGGCGGCATGGAAGGCATCGACCGCGGCCCGGTCCCTGGCGAGGAAGCAAAAGTGCAGCCCGGATTCCAAGTCGGCCTTCACCGGCTTCTGGGTGGCGCCGAGCCAGAGCTGCACGGCCTTCTCGCCATAGCCCAGCGAGCTCTCGCCGTCGCTCAGCCGGCTGAAGCCGAGCGGCTTGAGTGCCGCGTCATAGAACTTCTTCGAGCGCGCGATGTCGGCAACGCCGATCGAAACATGGTCGAACATCGTCCTCTCCTTTCATGTAACTTAGTAACCGGTTATATGGTTAATTGGACGCTTCAAGCTTGTCAACCGGTCAACCGGTTATTAAGTCAGGATGGTGAACCGCCCCGATCTCTGCCTGGAGTTCGTCAACACCCGCTATTGGCGCGGCCAGGAGTCTCCGACCGAAACCCTGACCTCGGCCGAGGATCTCGGCGCCTGGACGGCGGCCAATGTCGCCAAGGAGGCGCGCCCGCTCAGCCGGCGCGAGTTCGAACGGGCGATCGAGGCGCGCGAGACGATCCATCGCGTGTTCGATGCCACGGCGCGCGGCAAGACGCCGGCCGCCGCGGACCTCGAGACGCTGAACGGACTTTTAGCCGCCTCGCCCGCCCGCACCACGCTGCGGCGCGAGCGCAACGGCTTCTCCTGGGATGTCGACATGCGCGGCTCGACCGCGCTTGGCCAGCTCGCGCCCGTGCTGTGGTCGGCGGGCGACCTTCTGACCGGAGCCAGGCTCGACAAGGTCAGGCGCTGCGCCAACCCCGAATGCGGCTGGCTGTTCCTCGACGACAGCCGCGCCGGCAAGCGGCGCTGGTGCTCGATGTCGTCCTGCGGCAACCGCGCCAAGGCGCGGCGGCACTATCACAAGAGCAAGGAAGAGGCTTAGGCCCCTCTATGTAGGCGCTTAAGCGATAAGCGCGCTACGCCTATCGCAAGATGTTCTGCAGCTTCATGGCGACACCCATGTCGCCTTCGATCTTCAGCTTGCCGGTCATGAAGGCCGTCATGCCGTCGAGCTTGCCGCCGATCATGTCGGCGAAGTCGCCGAAGTCCATCTTGAGCGTGCAGTCGGCCGCCTTGTCGTCGTTGCTGACGACGGGCGGGTTCTGGTTGCCATCGATGTAGACGACGCCCTGGTCAGTTGCGAACTTGACGGTGTTGCCGAAGGCCGACTTCTTCGAGGCGCCTTCCTTCATTTTCGCGGTGAGTTCAGCCAAGGTCATGTGACGGTTCCTCCAGTCGGCCAGCCTTCTGGGGGCTTACTTGACCTTTACGTAAACGTCAAATACAGGCCGATGAACGGCCGTTCAGGTGAGGAAACATGTCGTACCACTCGGTCTTCAAGCCGGGGCTGTTTGAAGGCCACACCATCGTCGTCACCGGCGGCGGCAGCGGCATTGGCCGCTGCACGGCGCACGAGATCGCGGCACTGGGCGCGCATGTCGTGATCACCGGCCGCAAGCCCGACAAGCTCGCCTCGGTGAAGGGCGAGATCGAAGTCTCGGGCGGCAGCTGCGAGACGCACGCCTTCGATATCCGCGAGGAAGCGCAGGTCAAGGAAGCGATCGGAGCGATCGTGGCGAAGAACGGCCGCATCCATGGCCTGTTCAACAATGCCGGCGGCCAGTTCCCCTCGCCCGCCGTCAGCATGAGCGCCAAGGGCTTCGACGTCGTGGTGCGCAACAACCTCACCGGCGGCTTCATCGTCAGCCGTGAGGTCTTCACCCAGTCGATGGAAAAGCACGGCGGCTCGATCGTGAACATGGCCGCCGACATGAGGAACGGCTTCCCCAACATGGCGCACACCGGCGCGGCCCGCGCCGGCATGGTGAACCTCACCATGACGCTTGCCCACGAATGGGCCTATGCCGGCGTGCGCGTGAACGCCGTGTCGCCGGGCTGGATCGCCTCGTCGGGCATGGACACCTACCAGGGCGAGTTCAAGGAACAGATTCCCAAGCTGAAAGGCTACTGCCCGCTGGGGCGGCTCGGCACCGAGAGCGAGGTCTCGGCCGCGGTCTGCTTCCTGCTGAGCGACGCTGCCGGCTACATCACCGGCACCGAGCTCCGCATCGACGGCGGCGTGCCGCTCGGCAACCGCTCGATGGAGCTGCGGCCGCCCGAACGGACCCACGAGTTCAATGGCTTTCACCTCGCGGTGAAGCCAAAGGTGCTGGGCGGATAGTCATGGAGTCACAAGTGCCTGATACGCCTCCGCTGTCATCCCGAGCGCAGCGAGGGACCTTTCTTGAGGCTTTAAAGGCCCCTCGCTGCGGTAAGCGCGGAGTAATCTCCGCGCCGGGTGACAGGTACTGACCATGCCGATCATCGAAAGCCAGGTCGACCGCAATGGCGACGACTACAAAAAGAATCGCGAAAAGATGCTCGCCGCCATCGCCGAATTCCGCGCCGCCGAGGCGAGCGTGCAGGCGACGTCGGAGAAGTCGCGCGATCGCTTCCGCAAACGCAAGCAATTGATGCCGCGCGAGCGCATCGCGCTCCTGCTCGACCGCGGCGCGCCCTTCCTAGAGCTGATGCCGCTCGCGGGCTACCGCATGCACGACGACAAGGACGGCTCGAGCGCCGGTGGCGGCTCGGTCGCGGGCATCGGCTATGTCGAGGGCGTGCGCTGCGTGGTGACCGCGTCGAACTCCGCCATCAAGGGCGGCACCGTCGCTCCATCCGGCCAGCGCAAGGGCCAGCGCATCCAGCAGGTCGTGATGGAGAACAAGCTGCCGGTCGTGAACCTGGTCGAATCGGGCGGCGCCAATCTTTTATACCAAGCCGAGATCTTCGTGCCGGGCGGCCGCGGCTTCGCCAACCAGGCGCGCATGTCGGCGCGCGGCATCCCGCAGGTCACCGTCGTGCACGGCTCGTCGACAGCAGGGGGCGCCTATCTGCCCGGGCTGTCGGACTACGTCATCATGGTGCGCAACCAGGCCAAGGTGTTTCTAGCCGGCCCGCCGCTGCTCAAGGCCGCGACCGGCGAGATCGCCACCGACGAGGAGCTGGGCGGTGCCGAGATGCACGCCACCGTCTCGGGCGTCGCCGAATGGATGGCCGAGAACGATGCCGATGCGTTGCGCATGGCGCGCGAGGTCATCGCCAAGTGGCACTGGAACGACAAGCTGCCGCCCAGCGTCCAGCGCACTTTCAAGGAGCCCCTCTACGACATCGACGAGCTGTGCGGTGTCGTGCCGCCCTCGTACAAGGATCCCTACGACGTGCGCGAGGTGATCGCCCGCCTGGTCGACGGCTCGGACTTCCTCGAGTTCAAGGGCCTCTACGACCAGCAGACGATCTGCGGCTGGGCCGAGATCGAGGGCGAGCCGGTGGCTTTCATCGGCAACAACGGGCCGATCACGACCAAGGGCTCGGTCAAGGCGGCCCAGTTCATCCAGCTCTGCTGCCAGCAGGGCACGCCGATCGTCTACCTGCAGAACACCACGGGCTACATGGTCGGCACCGACGCCGAGCGCGGCGGCATCGTCAAGCACGGTTCGAAAATGATCCAGGCGGTGGCCAACGCCACGGTGCCGCAGATCACCATCGTGATCGGCGGCAGTTTCGGCGCCGGCAACTACGGCATGTGCGGCCGCGCCTACGACCCGCGCTTCATCTTCGCCTGGCCCAACAATCGCACCGCCGTCATGGGCGGCGAGCAGGCGGCCGGCGTGATGAAGACCGTGACCGAGCAGAAGTTCTTGCGCGAGGGCAAGGAGCCGCCGCACGCCGAGATCGACAAGATGTACAAGGGCATCGTCGCCCAGTTCGACCGTGAGTCGACGGCGCTCTACGGCACCGCGCACCTGTGGGACGATGGCATCATCGATCCGCGCGACACGCGGCGCATTCTCGCCTTCACGCTGTCGATCGCCCGCGAATCGATCGTGCGGCCGCTCAATCCCATCACCTTCGGCGTCGCAAGGATGTAAGCGATGAAATTCACGCCCGAGCACGAGGCCTTGCGCCAGACCTGGAAGACGCTGATCGATCGCGAGATCAATCCCAACGTCGACGAATGGGAGAAGGAAGGCGCCTTCCCCGCCCATGAGCTGTTCAAGAAGATGGGCGATGCCGGCCTTCTGGGCGTCGACAAGCCCGTCGAGTATGGCGGCTCGGGGCTCGACTTCTCCTACGCCATGATCTGCGCGGAATCGCTGGGACTGGTGAATGGCGGCTCGATCCCCATGGCGACGGGCGTGCAGATCTCCATGGCGACCCCGGCGCTCGCCCGCTACGGCAGCGACGAACTGCGCCGGCAGTTCTTGGCGCCCTCGATCAGCGGCGATTACGTCGCCTGCCTCGGCGTGTCGGAGACCGGCGCGGGCTCCGACGTCGCCTCCATCAAGACCACGGCCAGCCGCGTCGGCGGCGACTGGGTGATCAACGGCGGCAAGATGTGGACCACCAACGGCGCGCAGGCC
>DATGZZ010000552.1:0-2675 GCA_035296945.1 Reyranella sp. | reverse complement strand
GCGGTCGAGGTCGTGGTCGTTGAACGCCTGGCACAGGGCCTTCAGGGTGGCGATGCTGGCGCTCATGTCACTTCCTCGCTTTCGCATTCTCCGCGAAGGGCAGCGATTCGGTCTGCGCCTTCGGCAGCTCCGGCTCCTCGCCGAGATCGACGTCGAGGATGCGCTGGCCGCGCTTGGTGATGCGGTCGGCCGAGATGTCGATCTCGCGCAGGTCCTTCTCGGTCTGGCCGAAATGCGTCTTCAGCCGGTCGACGCGGTCGCCGAGGCGCTTCACGTCCTCCATCAGCAAGCCGACCGTCTTCTGGATCTCGCCCGCCTGCTCGCGCATGCGCACGTCCTTCAGCACGGCGCGCACGGTGTTGAGCGTGGCCATCATGGTCGTGGGCGACACGATCCAGACGCGGGCGCGGTAGCTTTCCTCGACCAGGCCGGTGAAGTTGGCGTGCAGCTCGGCATAGACCGCTTCGGACGGCAGGAACATGAGCGCCGATTCGGCGGTCTCGCCCGGGACGATGTACCTGTCGCGGATGTCGCCGATGTGCTTGCGGATGGCCTGCTGGAAAGCGCGCTGCGCGACCAGCAATGCCGGGGCGTCGCCCGCCGGCACGGCCCTGAGTGCGCTGTAGCTTTCCAGGGGAAACTTGGCGTCGATGGCGATCGAGCCCGGCGGATTGGGCAGCTTCAGCAGGCAGTCGGCGCGTGAGCCGGTGCTGAGCGTGTACTGGAATTCATAGGCCTGTGGCGGCAGGGCGCTCTGCACCAGGTCGTTGAGCTGGACCTCGCCGAAGGCGCCGCGCGCCTGCTTGTTGGAGAGCACCTCCTGCAGGCTGACGACCTGGGTTGAGAGCTCGCCGATCTTCTTCTGCGCCTCGTCGATGCGCACCAGACGCTCGCGCAGGTCGGTGACGATCTGCCCTGTCGCCTGCTCGGTGCGGTCGAGCCGCTCATGGACCACCTTGCTCAGCGCCTGCTCCTGCTCGCGCAGCGAACGTTCGACCCGCTGCACGGTCTCGGCCTGCTGGCTGAGCGCCAGGGCGAGCTGGTGGCGCATCTGCTCGGCCTCGCGGCCGCTGCCCTGACGCATCAGGACGACGGCCAGCGCCACGCCCAGCAGCACGACGATGACGAGAAGGGTGATCGTCAAAAGATCCATTGGCAGCCCTTATAAGCCCTCGGCTCGACAAGCGCACGGACGGCGGCTAATCCATCAACAATGCCGCTCATTAACAAAGCTCCGGGGCATGATCCCGACGTCTGGCTGTTCGACCTCGACAACACGCTCTATCCGGCGCGTTGCAACCTGTTCGCCCAGATCGACGTGCGCATCGGCCGCTACATCGCCGACCTGCTCAAGGTCGATGCCGAGGAGGCGCGCCGTGTGCAGAAACAGTACTGGCGCGAGCATGGCACGTCGATGCGCGGCATGATGACCCTGCACGGCGTCGATCCCACGCACTTCCTCGATTACGTGCACGACATCGACTACTCGCCGGTCGAGGCCAACCCGGAGCTCGAGGCGTCGCTCAAGGCGCTGCCCGGCCGCAAGATCATCTTCACCGCGGGTGACGTGCCGCATGCCGAGCGCGTCATGGAGCGGCTGGGCGTCGCCCATCATTTCGAGGCGATCTTCGACATCGCGGCCGGCGATTACTGGCCCAAGCCGCACACGCAGATCTACGAGAAGCTGGTGATCAAGCACGGCGTCGATCCGACGCGCGCCTGCATGGCCGACGACATTGCCGTCAACCTCAAGCCTGCCGGCGACATGGGCATGCGCACGGTGTGGATCCGCACCGAGGAGAGCGTGAAGCGCGCCGCCGATCTCGATCTCAGCCACATCCACCATGAGACCGACGATCTGGCGACCTGGCTCGCCGAGTGGATCGCCGAAAGGAAAGTCCAGAAGTGAAGATCCTGATCTTGGGCGCCGGCGCCGTCGGCGGCTACTGGGGCGCGCGTCTTGCCCAGGCCGGCATCGACGTCACTTTCCTGCTGCGCGAGAAGCGCGCCGAGCTGGTGCGCCGCAACGGCCTGGTGGTGAAGAGCCCAAAAGGCGATGCCGTCGTGCCGGTCAAGGTCGTGACGCAGGGCGATGAGGGCGGCCCCTTCGACGTCGTGATCCTGGCCTGCAAGGCCTACGACCTCGACTCGGCGATCGCCTCGATCGCGTCGGCAGTCGGGCCCGAGACGACCATCGTGCCGATGCTGAACGGCCACGCCCATTTCGCCACGCTCGATGCGCGCTTCGGTGCGGCCCGCGTCGCCGGCGGCCTGGCGCGCATCTCGGGCATGCTGGGGCCGAACGGCGAGATCCTGCACAGCGGCGCCTCGGGCGTGTCGTTCGGCGAGCGCGAGGCCGCGCCGCCGCGGCCTCAGCTGGTGGCGCTTGCCGAGGCCTGCAAGAAGGCCGGCATCGATGGCGGCATCAATCCCGACATCAACCAGGACCTCTGGGACAAGTGGGTGATGCTGGGCACCATCGCCTCGATGTGCGCGGCCATGCGCGGCACGGTGGGCGACATCGTCGCCGCCGAGGATGGTGCCGCGCTGATGCGCGAGACGCTGGAGGAATGCTGCCGGGTCGCGGCCGCCGCCGGCCACGCGCCCAGCGACAAGGTGCGCGCCGGCATCGAGGCCGGCCTGACGCAGCCGGGCGGAAAGGCCGTCGCCTCGAT
>DATGZZ010000551.1:0-10442 GCA_035296945.1 Reyranella sp. | reverse complement strand
GCCCTCGCCACCGGCGCCGCCCTGCCGGCCTACGCGCAGGACAACAAACGCATCGTCGTCGGCACCTGGGGCGGTGACTATTCACGCCTGCTCGCCAAGAACATCGAGACGCCGCTGCTGGCACCCGAGGGCTGGGACGTCATCAAGGACGAGGCCAATGCGCCCCCGCGCCGCGCCAAGATGATGGCCGAAAAGGCGCTGCGCCGCGGCACGTCCGATGTCCAGGGCCTGTCGGCCAACGACATGTACGAGGTCAACGAGCAGGGCCTGGCCGAGCAGATCGACTACTCCAAGATGCCCAACGCCGCCAACCTCATCCCGGCGATGAAGTATCCCTACGGCATCGGCCACATCTATTCGGGCAAGGTGGTGCTCTACAATCCCAAGCTCATGGCGGCACCGACGGGCTTTGGCGACACGCTCGATCCCAAGCACGGCGACAAGCTCGGCATCATCGACATCCAATACCAGTTCACCCTGGTGGCCGCGGGCCTGGCCTCGGGCGGCTCGGTGAGCAACGTCGATCCCGGCAAGGAGCGGCTGCTCGCCTGCAAGAAGGCCGGCGCGCGCATCTATCCCTCCAACGAGGCCTTCGCCCAGGCGCTCAAGACCGAGGAGATCGCCTGCGGCATCATGTGGAAGGCGCGCGCCGTGCAATGGCAGAACGCCGGCATCAACGTCTCGACAGTGGCGCCCAAGGAAGGCGTGCCGATGTACGTCTCGGGCTTCATGATGCCGAAGAACTCGCCCAACAAGGCCGGCGCCTACGCTTATCTCAACGCCATGATGGCGCCGGCGGCGCAGGAAGGCTTCGCCGTCGACATGGGCTACAACCCGACGGTCACCAACGCCAAGGTGCCGGCGGCGACGCAGGAGCGCATCGGCTTCACCGAGGAGGAGAAGAAGCGCCTGGTCGACCTCGATTACGGGTACATGGCCAAGAACGACGCGGCGTTCCAGGAGTGGTGGAACAAGTCGTTCAAGGGTTGATGTGGCCGACGTTGCCCTGACTCATGGCCCCGCTGCGGAAAAGCGGCGGGGCGAAGGCCTTACGGCGGCGGCGCTGATCACGCCGGCGACGATTTTCGTCGCCTTCTGCCTGCTTGCACCGCTCTGTATTCTTTTCCGCTACAGCCTGAACGAGTTCGTCCCGGCCAAGAAGATGATGGTCGAGGCGGTGACGGTGGCGAACTACGTCCGCTTCTTCACCGATCCCTACTACACCACGATCCTGGCGACGACCGTGCGCGTCGCCGTCATGGTCACCGTCGTCTGCCTGGTCCTGGGCTTTCCGCTGGCCTACGTCGTGGCGCGCACGCAGAGCCGCTTCAAACATCTGCTGATCATCTCCATCATCCTGCCGCTGTTCGTCGGCAACGCCGTGCGCGCGGCGGGCTGGATGACCATTTTCGGCACCAAGGGCGCCGTAAACGCCACCCTGATGGGGCTCGGCCTGATCGACAAGCCGTTGCAGATCATGTTCACCGAGAAGGCGGTGATCATCGGCATCATCGCGGTCAACCTGCCGTTCATGGTGCTGACCCTGCAGAGCGTCATCGAGGGCATCGACCGCGCCGTCGAGGAGGCGGCCTTCAGCCTGGGTGCGCCGCCCGGCACCATGTTCCGCCGCGTGCTGTGGCCGCTCGCCCTGCCCGGCATCCTGGCCGGCACGATCCTGACCTTCATCCTGGCGATGAACGCCTATGCCACGCCCTTCCTGCTGGGCGGGCCATTGTTCAAGATGATGGCGCCGCTGGTCTACAATCAGTTCACCCAGCAGGCCAACTGGCCGTTCGGCGGCGCCATCGCCTTCATCCTGATGACCGTGACCCTGCTGCTGACGGTCGCCGCCAACCTGATCTTCCAGCGCCGCGCGGCGCGCTGAGGTGCCTGCAAATAGCCATCGTTTCCTGCGAGGTATCGGCGCTGAGCCGTTTCGTCTCGTTGCTTTTGTCGCCGTCCGCCTCTAAGTCCAAACGATCGCACAGATCGATGCCTGTGCCATATTGCACAGGGAAGCTCCCCGGTTGGAAAGTAGACAGGAATCCGCGGCTCCCGCCGCGACCGTGAGGGACGCCCGTGCGTGGACCCAAATCCTCGCACGCTACCGGCAGCCGAGCACCGGCCGCGGCCTTGTCGAGATCGCCATCACGATCGTGCCGCTCGCCGCACTTTGGGTGCTGGCCTGGGCAACGCTCGACATCGGCTATTGGCTGGCCCTGCCGCTGGCGATAGTCGCTGCCGGCTTCCTCGTGCGGCTTTTCGCCATCCAGCATGATTGCAGCCACGGCGCCTTCTTCCGTCACCGGCTGGCCAACGACTGGTTCGGCCGCGTCGCCGGTGTGCTGACCTTCACGCCGTACGGCGTCTGGCGCCACGCCCATGCCACGCACCATGCGAGTACCGGCAATCTCGACCGCCGCGGCCTCGGCGATGTCGAGACGCTCACCGTTGAGGAATACCGCGCCAGCTCATTCTGGGGCCGGCTGCGCTATCGCCTGTATCGGCATCCGCTGGTGATGTTCGGCCTCGGTCCGGCCTATCTCTTCATCCTGCGGCACCGCTTGCCGGTCGGTTTGATGCGCGGCCGGCGGGCGTGGGCCAGCAGCATGGCCACCAATCTGGCGATCGCCTCGATCGTCGGCCTGCTGATCTGGCTGATCGGCCTCAAGGCGTTCCTGCTGGTGCATCTGCCCAGCCTGCTGCTGGCTGCCTCGGTCGGGGTCTGGATGTTCTACGTGCAGCATCAGTTCGAGCGGACGAGCTGGGCAAGCGACGGCGACTGGAACCTGCATGACGCGGCGCTGCATGGCAGCTCGCATTACGACCTGCCGGCGTTCCTGCACTGGTTCACCGGCAACATCGGCGTCCACCACGTGCATCATCTCAACAGCCGCATCCCCTACTACCGGCTGCCGCGCGTGCTGCGCGACCATCCGGAGCTGCGCCATGTCGGCCGGCTGACCTTGCTCGACAGCTTTCGCTGCGTGCGTCTGGTGCTGTGGGACGAGACGCAGCGCCGCCTGGTATCGTTCCGCGAAGCCCGGTTGGCGGCCTGAGGCGCGTCGAGGTAAGAGTCGTCCATGCATATTGGATTGATCGGCGGCATTGGCCCCGCCGCCACGGACTTCTATCACCGTGGCCTGATCGAGCGGCACCACGCTTCGAACATCCCGCTCGAGCTGACCATCGCCTACGCCGACGTGGCTGTGATGAGCCGCAACCTCAATGAAAAGCGGCCCGACCGGCAGGCCGAGATCTTCGCCCGGCTGGTCGCCCGCTTGAAGGGCGCCGGTGCGGAGGCCGCGGCCGTCACCTCGATGGGCGGCCATTTCTGCATCAAGGAGCTGGAGCCGATCTCGCCGTTGCCGCTGATCAACGGGCTCGACCCGGTCAACGATGCCATCAACCAGCGTGGGCTCAGGCGCGTGGGCATCATCGGCACGCGCGTGGTCATGGCGAGCAAGCTCTACGGCAAGATCACCAAGGCCGAGGTCATCGCCCCCGAAGGCGACGAGTTCGAGCGCGTCCAGCAGTGCTACGGCGACATGGCGAGCATCGGCCGGGTCACCGACGAGCAGCGCCGGACCTTCTTCGAGGCCGGCCGGCGGCTTGCCGATCGCGGCGCCGAGGCCGTGCTGCTGGGCGGCACCGACCTGTTCCTGGCCTTCACCGGCCGTGACTGCGGCTTCCCTGTCATCGACTGCGCCGACGTCCACATCGGCGCGATTTACAGGAAGTCGTCGGCGTAGCTGCTCAGCCGCACTTCTTCAAAAGATTGCCGGCCGCCCTGTCGCCGGGCAGCTTCTGCAGCGAGGCCTCGAAGAACCGGCGAGCGCCGACCAGGTCCCTGCGCGCCAGGGCCTCGACGCCTGACTGCAGCAGGTCGCGCGTGGCCGCCTTGGCGGCCCGCTGCTCGGCCGGGTCGCGCTGGAACACCTCGCAGATGGTGACCGGGTGGGTCTTGCCCTTGACCACGACGACGTCGATCGGGCGGATGTCGTAGGCCTTGGGATCGGCCAGGCTCTCCACGGTGTACTGCGAGACCAGCAGGCCGACGTGATAGATCTTGGTCAGGCTCTCGATGCGCGAGGCGAGGTTGACGGCGTCGGAGATGACCGTGCCGTCCATGCGGTGCTTCTCGCCGATCGTGCCCATCATCAGGATGCCGGTATTGATGCCCACGCCGATGCCGATCGGCGCCTGGCCCGCTGCGCGGCGCTTGGCGTTGAAGGCTTCGAGCGTTTCCAGCATGCCGAGCCCGGCCTTGAGCGCATCGTCGGCCGTTTCGAACAGCGCCATGATCGCGTCGCCGATGTACTTGTCGATGAAGCCATTGTGGTCGCGGATGACCGGACCCATGCGCTCGAGATAGGCGTTGATGAAGGCGAAGTTCTCGTCCGGCGTCATGGCCTCCGACAGGGTCGTGAAGTTCCTGATGTCTGAGAACAGGATCGTCATGTTCCGGCGCTTGTTGTCGCCCAGCTCGACGTCGACGATCGACGGCTTGCCGACGATCGCCAGGAAGGCCTGCGGCACGAAGCGCTCGATCGAGATGTTGGTGTCCTTGAGGTCGGTGATGGTCTTGCGCACCGCGTCGCGCATGGCGGCGAAGCTCGTGGCAAGCTGACCGATCTCGTCGCGCCGGTCGGTGTTGGCGATCGCCTGGTTGAGGTCGCCCTGGGCGATGGCGCCGGCCTCGCCGCGCAGGTTGAACAGGGGATCGAGCAGCTGCTTCTGCAGCAGTCGCGAGGCGATCCAGAAGACCAGTGGCATCAGCAGGGCCAGCACGATCATCGAGCTTATGAAGACCTGGATGACGGCCTCGCGCGCCAGCCCGACGTCGTAGGTGATCTTGCGGATCACGTGCTTGGCGGTCACCGGATGGTCGGGCTGGCTCGCCGACGCCGTCTGCTCGCCACTGTAGATGGTGAGATAGCGGCCATCGCCGCTGCTGATCTCCTCGCGATGGTTCTTGACGATGCGCTCGGCCAGGGCCGGATCGAGCTTCTGGCCGGGATGGATCAGCGACCAGGTGCCGGCCTGGTTGATCAAATAGATGTCCAGCTCCTTGACCGACGGATTGGAACGTATCGGGTCGGTCAGCAATTCGTCGAAGAAGTATCTCGCCATCCAGCCGTAGCCGGTCGCGTCGAGGCTGCCGCGGACGTCGGTCGAGGTCTCGATGATGTAGTCTTTCCCCTTGGGCCCGAAGTAGCTGTAGGTCTTGAGCGTTCCCGTGACCTGGCTGATGTCGATGCCGTCGCTCATCACCCGGTTGGCCTCGAACACCGAATCGAGGAACTCGGTGAATGGCCCCTTGGGGAAGGCTAGGTTCATGTCGCCGGGCAGGTTGGTCTGGAAGACGACGTGTGAGCGATTGATGAAGTAGACGTGCTGCACGCCATGCCGGCGCGCCAGCGCCGTCAAGTCGTCGGTCGCAAGATCGCCGGGCGCCCGGCCCGTCGCTTCCAGCTCCTGCGCGATCGCCGGCAGCACCTTTTCCATGTGCGACGTGATGCGCTCGTGCTGGTCGCCCAGCATGGCCTGGAAGACGGCGAAGCGGTCGCTGAGGCTCGCCTCGATCTTGCGGATCTCCTCGGCATAGCGCTGCGAGGCCAGGCGATACATGGCCAGCGACGTGACGATGATGGCGCCGAGGCTGACCGCCACCATCACAGCCAGCAGGAACAGCCCGACCTTGCGCTTCATGGTCTAGGCCGTACCCCACACGGCACGGGCGGTATCGACGATCAGGCCGAGCTTGGCCCATTGCGTGTCCTCGTCGATCGAGTTGCCGCCGGCGACGCTGGCGAAGCCGCATTGCGAGGAGAGCGACAGCCGCTCAAGGTCTACGAAGCGTGCCGCCTCGTCGATGCGCCGCCGCAGGTCGTCCGGGCGTTCCAGGATGGGCGTCTTGGTCGACACCAGTCCCAGCACGACGTGGCGATCCTTTGGAACATGACGTAGCGGTGAGAAGTCGCCGGCACGTTGGCTGTCGTATTCCAGGAAATAGACGTCGACCGGAAAGTCGTTGAACAGACGCGCCGCCACCGGCTCGTAGCCGCCCGAGGCCATCCAGCGGCTGCGGAAGTTGCCACGGCAGAGATGCATGCCGACCGTAACGCCGGACGGACGGTCCTCAAGGATGCGGCGCATCACACCGACATAGAGGTCCAGAAGCTCATCGGGATCGCCGCCCTCGGCCTTGGCCTGCTCGCGCACCAGCGGATCGCACAGCATCGCCACCGGCACCTCGTCCATCTGGACGTAGGTGCAGCCGGCCTGGGCAAGCTCGGCAAGCTCTGTGCGATAGACCGCGACCAGGTCGTCGAAGTAGCGCTGCTGGTCGTAAACCGCTCGATCGAACGGCTGGGTGAAGCGGAAGAAGTGGAAGGCGCTGGGTGTCGGCAAGGTCGCCTTGGGCAGCGCCGTCCTAGTGAACTGCTTCAAGCGTTCATATTCGGCGAGCGTGATCGGTGCGCGACGGCGGATTGGGCCGGCAGCGACGCAGGTCGGCCATTCGAAGCCGCCGCCTTCGGCGTCGCGAAAGCGAAACAGCGACGGTTCCAAGCGAAAACCGTCGAGACCTTCGAAGAAAAAGCCGAACCAGGAGGTTCGGCCGAACTCGCCGTCGGTGGCGATCCGCAGGCCAAGCGCCTCCTGTCGGGCGACGACGCGGCCGATCTCGTGCTCCAGCACGGCCTGGTAGTCGGCGGCCGTTGCCTTGCCGTTGGCGATCGCGGTCGCGGTATCCTTGAGGATGCGCGGCCGCAGGAGACTACCAATGACTTCGGCGCGAAACGGCGGATCGCCCATTATCGTCAGCTGTTGGTCCAGAGCCGCGTCGTGTAGGCGCCTTCGACACTGGCGTCGATCTGCGCGGCGACGCTGGCGTCGGCCCCGATGCGCGGCGCGATGATCTTGCCGAACGACACGCGGCCGGGCGCGGGCCAGGCCTTGGGATCCCACAGCTTGGCGCGCACGATCGAGCGGGCGCAGTGGAAGTAGCAGTGCTCGATGTGCACGCGCGTGGCCAGCAGCGCGGGCTTGCCCAGCGAGCCGAGCGAGCCGACCAGCTCGGCGTCGTCGAAGATCTCGGCGGTGCCCGACACGCGCAGCGTCTCGCCGGTCGCCGGCACGAGCGCGATCAGGCCGATCTTGCCGGTCGCCAGGATGTTGCTGAGGCCAAAGGCCAGGTTGTTGCCGACGCGCTCGGGGATCAGCAGGGTCTTGGGATCCTCGACCCGGATGAAACCCGGCTCGTCGCCCTTGGGCGAGACTTCGATGGTGCCATCGGCGGCCGTCGTGCCGACCAGGGCGAAAGGACAGCGCTTCAGGAAGTCGATCGACTGCTCGTCGAGGGCGTCGAGGATCTTGCTGCGCGTCGCGGGACGCGGCTCGGCGATGATGCGGCGAAGGTCGTCTGTCGAGGTCAGGCGGGCCATGGGTCTGTTCCTTGCGAACCGTTCGCAGGAACCATCGGCTATTCGGCAGTTCGTTTCAACAGCCCCCGCTGTCATCCCGAGCGCAGCGAGGGACCTTTCTGCAGCCTAAAGGCCCCTCGCTTCGCTCGGGGTGACAGCTACTCCGTGAGTCCATCCATGTTGGCGTACAGGCGACGCAGCGCCGCTTTCAGCATCTCCGTCTCACCGGCATTGAAGCCGGCAAGCGCCACCGCCTCGTAGCGCTCGGCGATCGGCAGGATGCGCTGGGTGAGGCGCCGGCCGGCCGGCGCGACATGGAGCAGGATGGCGCGCGCGTCGCCGGCGTCGCGGCGGCGGGCCACCAGGCCCTTCTGCTCCATGTTGTCGACCAGGCGGGTCAGCGTCGAGACCTCGATCGAGGTGGTGTCGGACAGGTCGCCCATGCGCCGGCCGTCCTGCTCACGCAGCGCCGCCAGCACGCGCCAGATCTGCAAGGTGGCGCCGAGCGGCCGCACCTCGTCATTGAACGCCGTGGCAATGCGCGCGCCGGCGCGGTTCAGCAGATACGGGAGATAGGAATCGAGCGGACCCATGGCGCCCGCATGCCTATCACGCGGCGGCGATCATGACATCACGCGTGTCGAAGTGCGGCGCCACCTCGCGCATGAAGCGGTCCATCTGCGCCTTCACTTCGGCATGGGGCATCTGGCCGTAGTTGAAGTAGAGGATCACCTCGGCGATGCCGGCCTTCTCGACCTGCTTCAGGGTGTCGACGATGTGCTGCGGGCTGCCGCACAGGATCGACTTGTCGGTGAGCTTCTCCGGCCGCATGTCGCGCAGGATGTTGACGATGTCGACGAAGTACTTGTAGGTCGGCGGCACCTTCTCGCCCGACGATGAGGGGAAGGCGGCGATCAGCGCGTCCTGGAAGTAGCGCACCAGCGCTTCCTTGCCGTACTGCTCCTCGGCCGGTGTCGAGGCGATGTGCACGAAGTAGGAGCACATGGCGCGCCGCATCGGCCGCTTGTGGGTGGTCTCGCAGGTGTCCTTGTAGACCCGCACCGCGTCGGCCAGCGAGCCGTAGACCATGGCCGCGGCGAAGGGCGCGTAGATCACGTTCCAGTCGTTCCTGGCGGCAAGCTCCATCGATGGGCGCGAGAAGCAGGCGACGTAGGGACGCAAGGGCTTCTGCGCCGGGCGCGGCCGGATCTCGACGTCCTTGAATTCGTAGAACTTGCCCTTGTGCGACCACTTGCCGGTCTCGGTCCAGGCGCGCCACACGATCTCCAGCCCCTCGGCGAACAGCTCGGCCGAATCGTCGAACGAGGCCTGGAACGGCTCGTACTCCTTGCGGTCGTAGCCGCGGCCGGCGGCGAAGTCGACGCGGCCGCCCGACAGCAGGTCGAGCGTCGCCCACTCCTCGGCGACATGCAGCGGATGATGCACCGGCAGCAGCGTCACGGCGGGCGCCAGGCGAAGCTTGGTCGTGGCGCCGGCGAGCTGCGCCAGGATCGCCAATGGCGAGGCGTTGACGCCCAGGAGGTTGAAATGGTGCTCGCCGATCCAGGCCGAGTTCAGCCCGATCCTCTCGGCGTACAGAGCCTCGGCATAGATGTCCTTGATGAAATCCTCGGCCTGCCGCGGATTGTTGGGATAGCGGTTGTCGCTCAGCGTGAAATAGCCGAATTGCATGGCGCTTCCTCCGTCCTGGTCGGAAGGATGGCCGATGTGCATTTATTTGTAAATGCAAATAATAGTACAAAGTTGTGATCCATCGTAGTCGGGCGGGGCGGCGGCGCCTTCCTGCGGACGCTGTAGTTGCACAGTCATGGCCCTCCCCCGCTTGCGGGGGAGGATACAGGAGGGGGCGGGCCACGAGCGGTGCGTGGGCAATTTCAGCTCATGATCTTAACTGTGAGAGAACATCTTGCGGCTTTCCCCCTCGTGTATCCTCCCCCGTATGACGGGGGAGGACCATGAAGAGAGGTCCTAAGCCGCTCGCTGCGACTGCTGCTGCCCCACTTCGGTGAGCGAGATGATCCAGTCGCGGAAGGCCTTGATCTTGCGGCGGCGGATCGCTTCGGGGGGATAGACCAGATAGTAGGCGGCGTCGGACGACATCTTGAAATCGAACGGAACGACCAGACGACCAGCCTTAAGATCGGGCGCGACCAGAGCGTGGCGGCCGAGCGCAACGCCCAGCCCATCCATCGCCGCCTGATAGGCGGCGAGAGAAAAGTCGAAAGAGGTGCCGCGCGTGGAATCGACGCCCTTGACCCCGGCAGCCGTCAGCCAGACCTGCCAGTCGTCGGGAAACGGGCCGATATGCAGCAACGTGAAACGCTTGAGATCGGCCGGCTTCTTCAGGCCGTTCGGCCCCTTGACCAGCGCCGGCGCGCAGACCGGCATGATGTCCTCGGTCATCAATCGCTCAGCAGTGAGCGACGGCCACTGACCCCGGCCGTAGCGGATGCCGATATCGACGTCCTCGCGGGAGAAATCGACCAGCCCGGTGCCGGTGCCGATGCGCACGTCGATCTCGGGATTGGCGCGCTGGAAGCCGCCTAACCGCGGCACCAGCCACTTCACCGCGAAGGACGACGTGGTCGTCACCGTGAGATGCCCGCCGCGATCCTTCTGCAGCAACTTCTCGGTCGCTTCGTTCAGCTGATCGAACGCAGCACGGACCGACGGCAGATAGGCCTGGCCTGCTTCGGAAAGCAGAAGGGAGCGATTGCGGCGCACGAACAATTTTAATCCGAGGCGCTGCTCCAGGCCGCGCACCTGATGGCTGATCGCGGCCTGGGTGACCGAAAGCTCGTCGGCGGCATCGGTAAAGCTCATATGGCGGGCGGCGGCTTCGAAAGCGCGCAATCCATTGAGCGGCGGCAGGGTTCGCTTCATTGCTGTCCCTTCACATGAGGTATTCTTATCAAAACAGGACAAACGGTTGTTTGTAAAGCGGCCCCTCGAAGGCCAAATCCCCGATCATCAAGGCATTCACTTCAATTGGGG
>DATGZZ010000550.1:0-5098 GCA_035296945.1 Reyranella sp. | reverse complement strand
GGGCCGGCTGGATCGACTTCGTCGGCAAGGTCGAGAACGGCATCAAGGAAGTCGAGGCCATGCGCGAGGCCTGGACCAAGGCAGGTCACGCGATCGGCGACCTGCAGGCCACCGCCTTCGCGCTGGGCTGCGTGCTGAAGGACGGCGAGCCCGCCAATTCCGAACGCGCCATGGCACAGGCAGGCCCGCGCGCCGCCGTGATGCTGCATCGCGCGGCCGACGAGGCGTTGGCCGGCCTCAAGCCGGGCGTGGCCATGCTGTCGACGCCGGAAATCCAGGCTTACATCGAGATGGCGCGCGGCTTCGAGCCCAAGGACGCGCCCTATCTCGAGAATCATCGCGGCCATCTGATGTTCGTGAAGGAGGAGGAGAAGCGGTTCGTCAGCGCCGACTTGATCGCGAACACGTCGTTCACGGCGAGCGAAACGGAGATCAAGAAGCGCATCGGGGCGTTGGGTGACGCGGGCTACAGCCAGTTCACCATCCAGCTCGTGCCCGGCCACGAATCGGCCCTGGCCGACTGGGCCCGCATCCGCAAGGCGTTTGCCTAGGCAACCGCCGGCCACACAGACGACCTCATCCTGAGGAGCGGCCGCAGGCCGCGTCTCGAAGGATGGGCAACAACAAGACTGTGGCCCGTCCTTCGAGACGCCGTGCTTCGCGCGGCTCCTCAGGATGAGGTCGTGCGTGGTGCCTACAAACTCAAATTGAAGGCAATCGAGATGCGCTCGGCGGTGCCCTGATAGGGGCGGACCTGATGGATCATCCACGCCGGAAACATCACCAGCCGGCCAGCCTTGGGCCGGATGCGCTCGGTGGCGCCCGCCGTCAGGCCGCCTGGCATGGCGTAGCCGAGATGCGGCGCGTTCATCGCCGGCAACGGTCCGCGCGGATCCATGAACTCGAGCTCGCCGCCCAGCGACGGATCAGCATCGATGCCGCCGTCATCGACGTAATAGACGCCCGACCAGAAGGCCCCGGGATGGGAATGGAATTCGTTGCCGTGACCGCTGCGGTTGACGTTCGCCCACATGTTGCCGTGCCAGGTCACGGCAAAATATCCGGGATGAGGACCGCTGCCGGCCGTGCCCTTGCGATCCGTTGTCACCCGGTTGGCGAGATTGCGGCCGATCCCCATCAGCTTGATCGCCGGCGCCCCGCCCCAACGGTCCATGTCCCAGCTCGACTGCCAGCCGCCGAGATTGGAGTGATGCGTGCTGGGATGGCTCTTCTCGCGCTCGATGATGACGCGGCGCAACTCGCTGTTGAGAGTCGCTGCCTCAGGGACGTCCAAGGTAACGAGCGGGGTAGCGAACAGCGGGACGATTTCAGGCGCAGCACTACTCATGTGCGGGTGAACGTGTGCAGTTGCACGTACAACTGCACGTCACATTTCGGCAGTTCACCTATGCGTGTTCGACGACTTCAACTTTTCGCGAGACCACACCGAGTGAAGTCGTCAAAGCTCCGCATGGGGGCGGATGACCGCGTCGCCAAAGCGCACCAGACTCTCTTCGAGGTTCGGCATGAACGGACCGACCGGCAGGACGATGCGATCGACGCCGCGGCGCCTGCGTTCTTCGATGGCGGCCCGCGGTTCGACGGTCGAGCTGGGCAGCAGGTCCGGACAGCCGGCAATCATCTCGATGGCTGCGGGATCGCGGCCGGCCTCTGCCGCGGCGCGGCGCGCCACGTCGAACAGAGGAAAAGTATCTACCTGGGAGCCAATCGATGGGAAAAACCCATCGCCCAGGCGGCCGGCGCGCTTGGCGGCCGCTTCGGAATGGCCGCCGACGACGATGGGAACGCGGCCGATCGGCTTGGGATTGCAGCTCACTTCCTTGAAACGGACGAACTCGCCCGAGAAAGTTGCACCGTCCTCGGCCCATAGCGCCTTCATGGCGGCGATGTACTCGTCGGCCCGCCGGCCGCGCCGCTCGAAGGGCACGCCCATGGCCTGGAACTCCTCTTTCAGCCAGCCGACGCCGATGCCGAGCTCGAAGCGGCCGCCGCTCATGTAGTCGAGGGTGGCGACCTGCTTGGCCAGGACCAGCGGGTCGCGCTGCGGCAGGATGACGACGCCGGTCAGGAAGCGTAGGCGCGTCGTCACGGCGGCGGCATAGGCGATCCAGATCAGCGGGTCGGGGAAGGCGCCGCCGCGGCCGACCGGCAGGCGGCCGGTCGCCGAATAGGGATAGGTCGAGCTGTAGTTGTCCGGAAAGACCACGTGGTCGACCGCCAGCACCGAATCGAAGCCGGCCGCCTCGGCCAGCCGCGCCAGCCGGGCGGCGCCGGCGAAGTCGGGAAAGGTGTTGTTGCCGAAGTGCAGGGCGAACTTCATGGCGTCACCAGCCCCCTTACCAGCCGAGATCTTGGCGGATGCGCGCCGCCGTTTCGAGGTGCCGGTCGTGATCGCCGGCGAAGCGCAGCACCAGGTGCGTTGCGCCGGCATCGGCATAGGATTTCAGCCAGGCGGCCGCCTCCGCCGCGGGACCGGCGAAGCTCTTCTGGCGCTTGCGCGTCTCCAGAGGATCGACGCCGTAATATTCCTTCAGATAGGCGTTGAGCTTGTCGTCGGCGCGCTTGACGTTGTCGTCGATCGACAGCGTGCAGTACATCGCCGCCGTGAGCTTGGACGGATCGCGGCCGGCAGCCTTCGCCGCGGCGACGACCTCGGCCCATTCCGGCGCATAGTCCTCGGCGAGCGGGCTGTTGGGGAACCAGCCGTCGAAGAACTTGCCGACGCGTTCGCGCGACGCCTTGACCGCGCCCGCGACCCAGATCGGCGGCCCGCCGGGACGATGCGGCGTCGGGCCCAGCACGCTCGCTTCGACCGTCCAGCGCCCTTGCGATCCCGGCTTCGGCCAGGTGACAGGCTTGCCGGTCCACAGCGCCCGGCAGAGCGCCATGCCCTCGACCAGGCGGCCGACGCGCTTGTCGAACGGCACGCCGGCCGCCGTGAACTCGGCGCGTATGTTGGGGACGTCGGCCGCGATGCCGATGCCCAGGATCACGCGACCCTCGGCGATGCGATCGAGCGTGGCCACCTGCTGGGCCAGCACGACGGGGTTTCGCAGAGCAGGCAGCAGCACGGCGGTGCCGAGCTCGGGCTTCCTGGTGCGGGCGGCGACGGCGGCCAGGAGCGTGAGCGGATCGTGGCGCGGGCGGGCCAGCAGCGAATCGCCGACCCACAGTGAATCGTAGCCCAAACCTTCGGCTTTCTCGGCCAGCGCCAGCAGGGAGCCGGTTTCGTCGCGTCCTTCCATGACCCGCTCGCGCGTCGGCAGCAGGTATCCCACTCTCGGCATCGCGTTTCCTCTGGCTGAGTTGTTGTTGGTATAGTTTGCGCGGGAAGCAAAGGAAACGGCAATGAAATTGGGCCTCTCGATCGGCTATTCCCGCGCGCAGCTCGACATCCCGGTCAAGCTGGTCCAGCGCGCCGAGGAGCTGGGCTACGATTCGGTGTGGACCGCCGAGGCCTATGGCTCGGATGCCGTGACGCCGCTCGCCTACCTTGCCGCGCTCACCAAGCGCATAAAACTCGGCACCGGGATCATGCAGCTTGCCGCGCGCACGCCGGCCAATGCGGCGATGTCGGCCGCCACGGTCGATGCCATGGCAGGCGGCGGGCGGTTCATCGCGGGCCTGGGCGTATCGGGCCCGCAGATCGTCGAAGGCTGGTACGGCGAACCGTGGGGCAAGCCCTACTACCGGATGAAGGATTACGTGGCGATCATGCGCAAGATTTTCAGGCGTGAGGGGCCGGTGACGCATGACGGCAAGGAGTACTCGCTGCCCTACACCGGGCCGGGCGCGTTGGGGATCGGCAAGCCGTTGAAGTCGATCCTGCACATGAACCCCGACATCCCGATCTATCTTGCCACGGGCAACGAATCGACGGTCAAGCTCACCGCCGAGATCGCCGACGGCTGGTTGCCCATGGGCTTCATGCCGGGCGCCATGGACGAGTACCGGCCGTGGCTGGAGGAAGGATTCAAGCGTGCCGGCAACGGCAAGACCATGAAGGACTTCGCCATCACCGCCTCGGTGCATGTCGAGGTCGAGAACGACGTGAAGGCGGCGCTGGCCAGGCTGAAGCCCGAGGTGGCGCTCTATGTCGGTGGCATGGGCCACAAGGACAAGAACTTCCACAACGACATCATGGTGCGCCGCGGCTTCGGTGACGCCGCCAAGCGAATCCAGGAACTCTATCTCGCGCACGCCAAGGACGAGGCGATCGCCGCGGTGCCCGACGAATGGGTCGACATGAAGTCGCTGGTCGGCCCACCGGCCCGCATCCGCGAGCGCTATCGCGCCTGGGAGGATTGCGGCGCCGACACGATCAGCGTGCGCTCGCGCCAGCCCGAGGCCATCGAGGTCATGGCGCAGGCCGCGCGCCTCAACTGAAGGAGCAGCATCATGAAAGTCGGAGTCTTCGCGACGTTCATGTCGCCCCAGGCGACGCCCAGGATGATCAAGGACTTCGGCAAGCGCGCCGAGAATGCCGGTCTCGAATCGATCTGGATGGGCGAGCACGTGGCGCTGTTCGACAAGAACACCTACGGCTATCCCGGCTCGAAGGACGGCCGCATCCCCGTGCCCGAGGGCGGCGGCATGCTCGACGTCACGGCGACCTTCGGCTTCCTCGCCGCCGCGACCACCAAGCTGCGGCTGGGGACGGGCGTCGCGCTGGTGCCGCAGCGCAACCCGATCTACACGGCCAAGGAGATGTGCACCCTCGACTGGCTGAGCGATGGGCGCATCGACTTCGGCATCGGCGTGGGCTGGAACAAGGAAGAGGTCGAGGCCTGCGGCTATCGCTGGGAGGATCGCGGCAAGCGCTGTGACGAGTTCCTGGAAGTCATGCGCCGCCTGTGGACCGAGCCGGTGGTCGACTTCGAGGGCAAGTGGGTGAAGTTCAAGACCCTGCGGCTCGATCCCAAGCCGATCCAGAAGCCGCACGTGCCGATCATCGTCGGCGGCTACGCCGACGCCGCGTTCGCCCGCGCCGTGAAGTTTGGCGCTGGCTGGTACGGCTTCAACCTCGATCCAGCGCGCGCCAAGGGCATGCTGGACAAGCTCGATGCCGCCTTCGCCA
>DATGZZ010000549.1:0-10345 GCA_035296945.1 Reyranella sp. | reverse complement strand
GATGTCGGCGATCAGGAACTGGTCGTGGAAGACCTCGCCCTCGAACGGCAGGCCGAGCATGTGACGCACGGAGCTGCGCACGCCGTCACAGGCGACCAGCCACTGGGCTTCGAGCGTGTAGCGGCCGTCCGGCGTCTCGATCTCGACCGCGACGTGGTCGGCGTAAGGCGTGGCGCCGATCACCTTGTTGCGGAAGCGCATCTCGATCGCAGGCTCGGACAAGCAGCGTTCGTAGAGATATTCCTCGACGTAGTACTGCTGCAGGTTCACGAAGGCCGGGAACTTGTGGCCAGGCTCGGGCTGCAGGTTGAAGCGGTAGATCGCCTGGTCGCCGAAATAGACCTCGCCCTGCTCCCAGGTGATGCCCTTGTCGACCATGCGCTGGGCGATGCCGAAGCGGTCCCAGACTTCCAGACTGTGCTTGGCCTGGCAGATCGAGCGGCTGCCGATGCTGACCGTGTCGTCCTCGTCGAGCACGACCGACGGCACCCCGCGCGCCGCGAGCTCGAGCGCCAGCGTCGGCCCGGCCATCCCGGCCCCGACGATCGCCACAGGGCGTCGCCGGCCCCTGCCATCGAGCTCGGGCGGACGCCGGTAGGGGTAATGCTTGTAAGTGTAAGAACTCATTGCTGGGAGCGCGCCACTCCGTGGCGCTCATGATCCATGAGCATGATGCGCCACGGAGTGGCGCGCTGCCAGCAAAGACGTCAACCCGCCTTCTCCAGCGCCGACCACATCTCGATGTCGCGCTCGGCGGTCCAGATGCGCGGATGGTCGAGGCCCTTGGCCTCGTCGTAGGCGCGCGACACGTCGAACGGCATGCAGTGCTCGAAGATCACCCAGTTGCCGTAGCGCGGCTGCAGGGCGGCCATCGCCTTGTCGTAGGCCTGCTTCAGCGAATCGCCTGCCTCGGCGCTCTGCGACACCGCCTTGTAGAGGTCGGCAAGGAACGCCTGCGTGCCGGCGATGCCTTCCTCGACGGCGCCCTCGCCCATCAGCGCATCGCCACGGCCCGGCACCAGTGCGGTCGCCTTGAGGTCGCGCAGCTTCTGCAGGGTTTCGGGCCAGTCCTTGTAGTGGGCGTCGCCGGCATAGGGCGTGGCGCCGTACTCGACGAGGTCGCCACTGAACAGGGTGCGCTCCTCGGGCAGCCAGACGATCGTGTCGCCCTTGGTGTGGCCGCGCCCGGCATGGATGATGTCGACCTGCAGCTTGCCCAGCCACAGCGACATGCGGTCGGCGAAGGTGATCGTGGGCCAAGTCAGGCCGGGAATGGTCTCGGCGGCATCGAACAGGCGCGGGAAGCGCTGCAGCTCGGACTTGTAGTCCTGCGCCCCGCGCTCGACGATCATCTCGCGCGTGGCTTCGCTGCAGATGATGTGCTGTGGCTCGAAGCCCGAGGCGCCCAGCACGCGTACCGCGTGGTAATGCGACAGCACGACGTACTTGATCGGCTTGTCGGTGACGGTGCGGATGTACTCGATGACCTTGTGCGCCATCTTAGGGGTCGCCTGCGCATCGACCACCAGCACCGCGTCGTCGCCGACGACGATTCCGGTGTTGGGATCACCCTCGGCGGTGAAGGCGTAAGCATGCTCCGACAGGCGGCTGAAGGTGATCTTCTTCTCCGCCATGTCCGCCTGAGAGGCGAAGGCCCGGGCCATCGATCTGTCTCCTCGTTTCTTTTCGTCCGGCGACGGATCAGTCCTGGCCGTACTTGTGATAACGCCCCCGGTCGCCGGTCCGCACCGTGACCTCGAAAGCATCGTTGTCGCGTTCCATGCGCAAGGTCACCGCCGTGCCGGCGGGCCCGCTGGCCCACAGCTTGCGATAGAAGTCGGCGAGGTCGTCGAGCACGTCGCCGTTCAGCGCGTGCAGGATGTCACCGCGCTGCAGGCCGGCGCGATCGGCCGGGCCGCCGTCGGAGATGCCGCCGACCACGAGCTGGCCCATGTGCTCGAGGGTGATGAGGCCGAGCCAGGGACGAGGCGGCTTCGCGAGCCTGCCCTTCGACACCAGCTCCTCGAAGATCGGCTTCAGCCGGTTGATCGGTACGTACATGTTGCCGGGGAAAGCCGGCGCCCCTGGACCGAGTGCCTCTTGCACCAGGAGCGATCCGATGCCGAGCAGCGAGCCATCCTGGCCGATCAGGGCAGAACCGCCCCACAGCGGATAGGCCGGCACGGTAAAGATGGCCTTGTCCAACAGGTATTCCCAGTAGCCGGCGAACTCGCGGCGACCGGCGACCTTGACCTTGAGCGTCGCCTTCTCGCCGCCCAAGCCTGCGACATAGGCCTCGCTGCGCAACTCCAACGTGTCGGAATCGCCGAACGCCGCGGGTTTCAGCCGGAGCGGCCGCTCGGTGCGGACCAGCCCGAAGCCGCTTTCGTAGTCGGAGCCGACGATGTAGGCGGCCCACTCGGTCCCGTCGATGTCGGTGATGGTGACGGTGTCGGCTTCCATAATAAGGTAGCCGATGGTGACGATCAGCCCGTCGTCGCCGATCAGGACGCCGTGGCCCTCGCGCTCGGTGCCCAGCGTCTGGGCCGAGCGGCGGTCCTTGGGCACGGTGGTCCTGAGGCCGACCACCGCCGGGAGCGCGCCGGCCACCGCCGGCGGCAGATTGGACACGCCGGGCAGCCGCGCTTCAACAGCTTCCCGGCCGGTGGGGATATGACCACCCGAGCCGTTCGCCGAACCGTTCAAACCTCGGGCCATCGGCAACCTCCACCTCCGGCGCGCACGGCACCGGCACATTCCCCGGACGTCAAAGATAGGCGTCTGGGCTCCCGATTGCTATATGACGCTGCATGGCGCCCCCCGCCGATCCGTTCGAAATCACCGACGACCCCGCACCGGTCGATCCACAGCCGCAGCGGCGCGCCGTCGTGCCCAATGCCCATCTCGAAGGGCTGAACGAGGAGCAGCGCCAGGCCGTGGTCCACGAAGGCGGGCCGTTGCTCGTCCTGGCCGGCGCCGGCACCGGCAAGACGCGCGTGCTGACCACCCGCATCGCTCACCTTTTGATCACCGGCCGTGCCCGCACGTCGCAGATTCTTGCAGTCACCTTCACCAACAAGGCGGCGCGCGAAATGCTCGACCGCGTCGCCAGCCTCATCGGCGGCGCGGCCGACGGCATGTGGCTGGGCACCTTCCATGCCATCGGCGTACGCGTGCTGCGCCGCCATGCAGAGTTGGTGGGGCTGAAGAGCAATTTCACCATCCTCGACACCGACGACCAGACCCGCCTGATCAAGCAGCTGCTGCAGGCCGAGGGCATCGACGACAAGAAATGGCCGGCCCGCATACTCTCCGGCATCATCCAGCGCTGGAAGGACCGCGCGCTCACCCCCGACAAGGTGTCGGGCGACGATGCCGGCGAGTTTGCCAACGGCAAGGCGGCCGAGATCTACCGCCTGTACCAGGCGCGGCTGGCCGAGGTGAATGCCGTCGATTTCGGCGATCTGGTGATGCATTGCGTCACCCTGTGGCAGAGCCATCCCGACGTGCTGGCGCAGTATCATCGCCGCTTCCGCCACATCCTGGTCGACGAGTACCAGGATACCAACGTGGCGCAGTATCTGTGGCTGAGACTCCTGGCGCAGGGCACGCAGGACGTCTGCTGCGTCGGCGACGACGACCAGTCGATCTACGGCTGGCGCGGCGCCGAGGTCGGCAACATCCTGCGCTTCGAGAAGGATTTCCCCGGCGCCACCATCGTGCGGCTGGAACGCAACTATCGCTCCACACCTCATATCCTGGCGGCCGCCTCCCACCTGATCTCGCACAACGAGGGCCGCCTGGGGAAAACCCTGTGGACGGATATGAAGGAGGGCGAGCGCATTTCCCTGCGCGGCGTGTGGGACGGCGACGAGGAGGCGCGCACGGTCGGCGAGGAGATCGAGGCGTTGCAGCGCGACAAGCATGCGCTCGCCCAGATCGCCATCCTGGTGCGCGCCGGCTTCCAGACCCGCGAGTTCGAGGAACGGTTCATCACCATGGGCCTGCCCTACCGGGTGATCGGCGGGCCGCGCTTCTACGAGCGCCAGGAGATCCGCGACGCGATGGCCTACTGCCGCGTCACCGTGCAGCCCGACGACGATCTCGCCTTCGAGCGCATCTACAACACGCCGCGCCGCGGCTTGGGCGAATCGGCCCTTCGTACGCTGCGCATCATCCAGCGTGCGCAGAAGGTGTCGCTGTTCGAGGCGACGCGGCGGGCGCTGGAAACCGACGAGCTGAAAGGCCGCCAGCGCAAGTCGCTGGGCGACCTGATCAAGAACTTCGATCGCTGGCGCGCCATGCTCGACGGCATGCACCATGTCGAAGTGGTCGAGACCATCTTGGACGAATCGGGCTACACCGACATGCTGCGCTTGGATCGCTCGCCCGAGGCCGAGGGCCGGCTGGAGAACCTGAAGGAGCTGACCAACGCCCTGCAGGAGTTCGACACCCTGCCCGCCTTCCTCGAGCATGTGGCGCTGCTGACCGACAATGCCGAGCGCGCAGGCAGCGACATGGTGAGCGTCATGACGCTGCATGCCGCCAAGGGGCTGGAGTTCGACACCGTGTTCCTGCCGGGCTGGGAGGAAGGCTTGTTCCCCAACCAGCGCGCGCTCGACGACAAGGGCCTGGCCGGCCTCGAGGAAGAGCGCCGGCTGGCCTATGTCGGCCTGACGCGGGCACGCAAGCGGGCTTACGTGTCGTTCGCCGCCAATCGCCGCGTCTTCAACCAGTGGCAGGCCGCCATCCCCTCGCGTTTCCTGCGCGAGCTGCCGACCGAGCAGCTGGCGGAGAGCAGCGATGCGGGCCTCTACGCCACCTATTCCGCCGGCCATCACGGCGGCATGCGCGAGCAGGCGAGCGGCTTCGACTATGAGAGCCTGGGCGTGACCAGCGTCGGGCGCAGCCGCACGCGCTGGCGCGACGAGACGTTCGACGATCGCCGCGCCGTCGAGGGCGACAAGCCCGACCTCAGCGTCGGGCAGCGCGTGTTCCACCAGAAATTCGGCTACGGCCGCATCGTCGCGGTCGACGGCAACAAGCTCGACATCGAGTTCGAGAAGGCCGGACCCAAGAAGGTCTTGGACAGCTTCATCGAGGCCGCCTGAGCCTCGATCGTTGGGGGGTAACATCATGCTTCGTGCGATTGTCGTCGCGCTGGGACTCGTCTTCGCCGCCACCGCGTCTGCGCAGGGCGGCAAGGTCACGGTCGTGACCTCCTTCTCCAAGGACGTCACCGACCCGATCAGGAAGGCCTTCGAGAAGGCCGTGCCCGGCACGACCCTGGAAGTGCAGAACCGCAACACCAACGCCGGCGTGAAATTCCTCGAAGAGACCAAGGGCAACAACCAGGTCGACCTGTTCTGGGCCTCGGCGCCCGACGCCTTCGAGGTGCTGAAGGGCAAGAAGCTTCTGGACGCCTACAAGCCCAAGGCGACCGGCATCGCCGAAAAGGTCGGCTCCTATCCGGTCAACGACAAGGACGGCTTCTATTCCGGCTTCGCCGCCTCGGGCTACGGCATCATGTGGAACGACCGCTACGTAAAGGCCAAGAAGCTGCCGACGCCCAAAGAGTGGCAGGACCTTGCCCAGGCACCCTACTACGACCACGTCTCGATCTCGGCGCCGTCGCGCTCGGGCACCACGCACCTCACCATCGAGACCATCCTGCAGGGCGAGGGCTGGGACAAAGGTTGGCGCACGGTCAAGGAGATCGCCGGCAACCTGCACCAGGTGACCGACCGCTCGTTCGGCGTGCCCGAGGCGGTGAATTCGGGCCAGGTCGGCTACGGCATCGTCATCGACTTCTTCGCCTTCTCCTCGCAGGGTGGCGGCTTCCCGGTGAAGTTCGTCTATCCGTCGGTGACGACGCTGGTGCCGGCCAATATCGGCATCGTCGCCAACGCGCCCAACAGGGCAGGTGCGGAGGCCTTCATCGAGTTCCTGCTGTCGCCCGCCGGCCAGGAAACGCTGCTCGAGGCCACCATCCGCCGCCTGCCGGTGCGGCCCGCAACCTATGACAAGGCGCCGCCGGATTATCCCAATCCCTTCAAGGACAAGAACCTGCAGGGGCTGTTGACCTTCAATGCCGAGCTGTCGGAGACGCGCAACGCGGCGGTCGACGTGCTGTTCGACCAGCTCATCACCTTCCAGCTCGAACCCTTAAAGGCCGCCACCAGGACACTGCACGAGGTCGAAGCGGCGCTGGCCAAGAAGGACAATGCCCAGGCCCGCGCCCTCGCCAAGGAAGCGCGCGACCTTATCGCGGCGATGCCCATCACGGACGCCCAAGCAGCCTCGCCGGAAATACGTGCTGCTTTTAGCGGCGGCAAGGAGAAGACCGCGCGCCAGGCCGAGCTCGAGCAGCAATGGGCGGCCTTCGCCAAGGACAAGTACACCGCGGCCAAGGCCAAGGCTGACGAGGCGCTGAAGCTCGTTCGTTGAGCGCGATGACGTTTTCCTTCCTCCCCGCCCTTTGCGCGGGGAGGTGTCGGCGTCATACGCCGACGGAGGGGTCATGAGCGACCACGCCGCTGCCCATGACCCCTCCGTCCGCTTCGCGGACACCTCCCCTTCGCGGACTCCGCGAAGGGGAGGAACGCGGGTTGCACATTCGCCAGGCCAGATCGCGCTGGCGCTGGCGATCGCGTTGTTCCTGATCGTCTTCCTGGTCGCGCCGGTTGCGACGGTGGCGTACGTGGCCTTCACCGAGAAGGGCACGGGCGCACCGACGCTGGTGAACTTCCTCGATTTCGCGCGCACCGACCTGTTCGTGCGCTCGTTCTGGAACTCGGTCTATGTCTCGGCGATGACCGTAGTGTGGGCGTCGGTACTGGCCCTGCCGCTCGCCTACCTGACCACGCGCTTCGAGTTCCGCGGCGCCGCGCTGGTGCAGACGCTGGGTTTCCTGCCGCTGATCATGCCACCCTTCGTTGGCGCGGTGGCCATGCAGCTCCTGTTCGGGCGCAACGGCACGGTGAACCTACTGCTCGACGAGTGGTTCGATTTCAAGATCGGCGTCATGGAGGGGCTGAACGGCGTCATCTTCCTGCAGGCCATCCATTATTTCCCCTTCATCCTGATCAACCTGTCCGCGGCGCTGCGCAACATCGACCGCGCCATGGAGGAAGCGGCACAGAACCTGGGCAGCCACGGCTTCCGCCTGTTCCGCCGCATCGCCCTGCCGCTGGCGATGCCGGGCTACGTCGCCGGCGCCAGCCTGGTGTTCGTAAAGGTGTTCGACGACGTGGCGAGCCCATTGCTGCTCAACGTCAAGGAGATGCTGGCGCCGCAAGCCTATCTGCGCATCACCTCGATCGGCATCGACGATCCCATGGGCTACGTCATCTCCGTGGTGCTGATCGCCATCGCCGTGGTCACCATGTGGGGCTCCGCCAGGGTGCTGAAGGGCAAGGACTACGCCACCGTGCAGCGCGGCGGCGGCGGCCTGGCGCGGCGTCGCCTGACGCGCGGCCAGTCGGCGCTGGCCTATGCCGTGGTGCTGCTGGTGCTGGCCCTGGTGCTGGCGCCGCATGTCGGCCTGCTGCTGCTGTCATTCGCCACGGTCTGGTCGTTCAGCCCACTGCCCGACGGCTACACCCTGGCGCACTACGCCCGCGTCCTGGGCGACAGCTCCACCTACATAAAGAACACGCTCCTCTACGCAGGCCTGGCGGCGGCCATTGACGTGGCGATCGGCGGCGCCATCGCCTACCTGGTCCTGCGCACGCGGCTGCCCGGCCGGCAGATGCTCGACTGGCTGGCCGGCGCGGCACTGGCCGTTCCCGGCGTCGTGCTGGGTATCGGCTACCTGCGTGCCTTCTACGGCGTGACCTTGCCGGGCGGCGTGCCAATGGCGACGCTGTGGATCATGATCGTGCTGGCAATCGCCATCCGCCGCCTGCCCTATGCGCTGCGCGCCGCCTACGCCGCCCTACAGCAGATCTCGGTGTCGCTCGAGGAGGCGGCGGAAAATCTCGGCGCCACCAAGTCCCGGACCGTGCGCCGCGTAGTCATACCGCTGATGACCGGCGGGCTTCTGGCCGGCTTCGTCACCAGCTTCGCCACAGCCGCGGTCGAGCTCTCGGCCGTCCTGATGCTGGTGCAGAACAACTCCGACGCACCGCTGTCCTACGGCCTCTATGTGCTGATGCAGACACCAGCCGGCCGTGGAGCCGGCGCGGCCTTGGGCGTGATCGCCGTGGTCATCGTGGCGATCTGCATGGGGCTGTCGCAGCTCGCCATCGACCGCTCGCAACGCAACCGCGGCCTCGATATATGAGTGGCACGATGTCCAAGGCGGTCAGCATCGACATTCGCGGCGTGAACCTGAGCTACGGTGCCACGCGCATTCTGAAAGGCATCGATCTCTCGATCCGCCCTGGCGAGTTCTTCGCCTTCCTCGGCCCCTCGGGCTGCGGCAAGACCACCTTGCTGCGGCTGATCGCGGGTTTTGCCCAGGCCCAGACCGGACAGGTGCTGCTCGATGGTCAGGATGTCGCCGGCCTGCCGCCGTGGAAGCGCGATGTCGGCATGGTGTTCCAGAGCTATGCGCTGTGGCCGCACATGACGGTGGCGAAGAATGTCGCCTTCGGGCTCGAGGAGCGCCGCCTGCTGCGTCGCGAGATCAACGCCAAGGTGGCCGAGGCGCTGGAGCTGGTCGGCCTCGCCGCCTACGCCGACCGGCGGCCGGCGCAGCTTTCGGGCGGCCAGCAGCAGCGCGTCGCCGTCGCCCGCACGATCGCCATCGAGCCCAAGGTGCTGCTGCTCGACGAGCCGCTCAGCAACCTCGACGCCAAGATGCGGGTCAGCGTGCGCCGCGAGCTGCGCGCCCTGCAGCAGCGGCTGGGGCTGACGACAATCTTCGTCACCCACGACCAGGAAGAGGCCAACACCATCTGCGACCGCATCGCCGTGATGGAAGCCGGCACCATCCGCCAGGTCGGCACGCCGATGGAACTCTACGAGCGCCCCGACAACCTGTTCGTTGCGGGCTTTCTGGGGTCGGCCAATATCCTCGACGGCAAGGCGGTGAACGGCGTCTTCGAAGTTGCGGGCGGCGCGAGACTGCCCCTGCCCGGCGGCGTGCAGGTGCCGGCCGGCGCCAGGCTGGTGTTCCGGCCGCAACATGCCGCGCTCTCCATTACCGGGGCCTTGCGCGGCCCGGTCGTCCATCGCGAGTTCCTGGGAGCCACGGTGCGCTACGGCGTGCGCGTGGCCGACAGCGAGATCCTGGTCGATGCGCCGTTCCAGTCAGGCAGCGACCTCCATGCGGTGGGCGACACGGTCGGCATTGCCTTGCCGTCCGAACGCGCTCTCTATTTGGCCGCTTGAGCGATGGTCGCCAAAGCAAGCTTCATCGCCATCGCCGACGAGCGCGCCGCCTGGGAAGGCGCGCTGGAAGAGCGGCTGACCGAAGCAGGTTTCGTGGTCACAAGCTGCGAGGTCTCGCGCGACGGGCCATGGCGCATCGACGTGTTCGGCGAGACCAAGGATCAGCAGGTCGCTGAGGCAATCCGCGCAGCAGCGCAGGCCCTCGGGCTGACCGAGCCGTCGTGGAACTGGGAAACTCTGCCCGACATCGACTGGGTCGCCGAAAACCAGCGCTCGTTCCAGCCGTTCGCCGTCGGCCCCTTCTGGGTTCATCCCTCGCACAATGCCGATGGCAGGCCGGCCGGCCTGCTGCCGCTCAGGATCGATGCCGGCATGGCCTTCGGTACCGGCACGCACGCCACCACGAGCGGCTGCCTGAAAATGCTGGCGACGCTCGATCGCGGCGAGACGGCCAACGCCGTCGATGTCGGCTGCGGCAGCGGAATTCTGGCGATCGCCATGGCCAAGCTGTGGCAGCGGCCGGTGATCGGCGGCGACAACGATGCCGAAGCCGTCGAGGTCGCCCAGGAAAACGCCGTGCTGAACGGCGTCGGCGACCTCTGCCGCTTCGTCCACGCCATCGGCCTGCGCAACGACGCGCTGCAGGCGCGCCTGCCTTATGACCTCGTCGTCGCGAACATCCTGGCCGGTCCGCTGATGGAGCTGTCGGATTCCTTCTCTGCCGCCGTCAGGCCAGGCGGCCGCGCGCTGCTGAGCGGCCTGCTGCTCGAGCAGGCCGACGACATCCTGTCGGTCTATCATCGCTGGGGTTTTGGCCTCGAACGTCACATCGACCTCGAGACTGGCGGCGCGATGTGGCGCACCTTGCTGCTGCGGCGGGCCTAGAGATCCTTTGAACGATTCGCCTTGTCGGCGGCAGGCAGGAGGAACGGATCGACGGGATGGGCCAAGCCCATGTTGTCGCGCAAGGTCGGTCCGCGATAGTCAGGCGGCCGCAGGCCGCGGCGCC
>DATGZZ010000548.1:0-6795 GCA_035296945.1 Reyranella sp. | reverse complement strand
GCGGCCGGCGCTGGTGCATTTCAGCCTGCATGTGCCGGCCGGCACGACGGTCGCCTTCGTCGGCCCGACCGGTGCGGGCAAGAGCACGGCGTTGTCGCTGCTGCATCGCATGTGGGACGCCCAGTCGGGCGTGATCCGCATCGACGGCATGGATCATCGCGACATCAAGCTCGAATCGCTTCGCCGCAACATCGGCGTGGTGTTCCAGGATTCGACGATGTTCTACCGTTCGATCGCCTACAATTTGCGGATCGGCAAGCCCGACGCCACACAGGCTGAGCTCGAGGAGGCGGCCAAGCTCGCCGAGGCGCACGACTTCATCTTGCGCCAGTCCAGCGGCTACGAAACGATGGTGGGCGAGCGCGGCACCACGCTGTCGGGCGGCGAGCGCCAGCGACTGGCGATCGCCCGTGCGCTCTTGAAGAACCCGCCGATCCTGATCCTCGACGAGGCGACCAGCGCGCTCGATTCGGTGACCGAGGCGCGCATCCAGAAGGCGCTCAAGACGCTGATGGCCGGCCGCACCACCTTCATCATCGCCCATCGCCTGTCGACCATCCGCGACGCCGATATGGTCGTGGTGTTCGAGCACGGCCGCGTGGTCGAGCAGGGCAACTACCGGGAGCTGGTCGCCCAGGGCGGCGCCTTCGCCCGCCTCGTCGCCACCCAGCAGGCTGGCATAGAATCTGCCTGATATCCCCTTGGCGGACGTGCTTTGTCCGCCTAAGAGTCGCGGAACGGGGAACTCACGAGGGGCAAACGAACATGAGCAAATTCGCCAAATGGCTGGGCGGCGCGGCCGCCCTTGCGCTGGCGCTGGGCTGCCTGCCCGCCAACGCACAGACGCCGATCAAATTCACGCTGGATTGGGTGTTCCAGGGCCCGACGTCGCCGTTCCTGGTGGCGCTGGAGAAGGGCTACTACAAGGCCGAAGGCCTCGACGTCACGATGGATCCGGGCCAGGGCTCGGCCGGCGCCGTGCAGCGCGTCGCCACCGGCGCCTACCAGATCGGCTTTGCCGACGTGAACGCCACCATCGAATACAACGCCAAGAACCCGGGCAAGGAAGTGCTCTGCGTCTTCATGGCCTACGATTTCGCGCCGTTCGGCGTCTATGCCCTGAAGAAGAGCGGCATCAAGGTGCCCAAGGACCTCGAGGGCAAGAAGCTCGGCGCGCCGGTGTTCGATGCCAGCTTCCGGCTGTTCCCGGCCTTCGCCAAGCTGAACGGCATCTCGAAGTGGGAGCACGTCAACCTCACCCCGCAGCTGCGCGAGCAGAGCCTGGTGCAGGGCACGGTCGACTTCATCTCGGGCCACTATTTCTCGTCGATGCTCGATCTGAAGGCCCGTGGCGTGAAGTTCGACGACATCGTCGCCATGCGCTACGTCGACTTCGGCATGGACGTCTATGGCAACGGCATCGTGATCTCGCCGGAGATGGCCAAGGACGAGAAGGCGGTGAAGGGTTTCATTGCCGCCACCATCAAGGGCTGGAAGGACGTGATCGCCGACAACAAGCTCGGCATCGCCGCCGCCAAGAAACGCGATCCCTTGATCGACGAGGCGCTGGAGCTGGAGCGCCTGCAGATCTCGCTGCAGACCAACATCCTGACGCCCTATGTGAAGGCCAACGGCATGGGTGACGTCGACCCGGCGCGCTTTGCCCGCTCGGTCAAGCTGGTGTCCGAGGCCTTCGGCCTGCCGGCGGCGCCGCCGGTCGACAAGGTGTTCACCAACAAGTACCTGCCGCCCAAGGCGGATCGGATGGTTGTGAAGTGAGGTTTCGCGCCGCATCGTTTCCATCTCACCCTTCATATTCCTCTCCCCCGCTAGGGGGAGAGGCTAGGTGAGGGGGCTTCGAAGGCCATGCGCAACCCCCTCACCCAACCTCTCCCCCGAGCGGGGGAGAGGAGCATGAATCGATAATCCTCAATGGCCTTCGTCGATCTCAAAGGCGTCAGTCTCACCTACAGGATGGGCAAGGAAACCACGCTCGCCCTCGCCGATGCGACGTTCAGCATCGACAAGGGCGAGTTCATTGCCGTCGTGGGGCCCTCGGGCTGCGGCAAGTCGACCATCATGAAGCTCGTCACCGGCCTGTTGCCGGCGACGTCGGGCGAGGTGCGGGTGGCGGGTGCCAAGGTGACCGGCCCCATCAAGGGCGTCGGCATGGCCTTCCAGAATCCGACCTTGATGCCCTGGCGCACCACCATGAACAACATCCTGCTGCCCATGGAGGTGGTCGAGCCGCACAAGCGAAACTTCCGCCGCAACCGCGCCGAGTACGAAGCGCGCGCGATGAAGCTGCTCCAGACGGTGGGCCTCGCCGATTTTGCGCAGCGCTATCCCTGGCAGCTCTCGGGCGGCATGCAGCAGCGCTCCAACCTCTGCCGCGCCCTGATCCACGAGCCCGAGCTCCTGATGCTCGACGAGCCGTTCGGCGCGCTCGATGCCTTCACGCGCGAGGAGCTGTGGGGCGTCATGCAGGCGCTGTGGCTGGAGAAGCGCTTTACCGGCGTGCTGGTGACGCATGACCTGCGCGAGGCGGCCTATCTCGCCGACACCGTCTACGTCATGAGCAAGCGGCCCGGCCGCATCGTGCTCACGCGCAAGATCGACATCCCGCGGCCGCGCTCGCTCGCCACGACCTTCGAGCCGCATTTCGTCGACATCGTCCATGAGCTGCGCGACCGCATCTCGCAGGAGCACGCATGACCGACTTCAGGCGCGAGGCGCTGCGGATCGCCATGCCGTGGCTGGCGACGGCCATCCTGCTGGTCATCTGGGAGCTGGCGTGCATCGCCTTCGACGTTCCCGAGATCATCCTGCCCAAGCCGACCAAGATCTTCACGGTCTTCGTCGCCCGCTTCGACATCCTGATGGCCTATTGCTGGGACACGCTGTGGACCACCGTGATCGGCTTCCTGCTGGCGATCGCGGGCGGCCTGCTGCTGGGGCTGGCGATCGGCGCCTCGCCGTTCGTCTATTCAGGCCTCTATCCGCTGCTGATCGCCTTCAATGCCATCCCCAAGGTGGCGCTGGTGCCGATCCTGATGATCTGGGTGGGCGTGGGCTCGCTGCCGGCCGTCATCACCGCCTTCGTCATCAGTTTCTTCCCCATCGTGGTCAATGTGGCGACCGGCCTTGCCACGATCGAGCCTGAGATGCGCGATGTGCTGCGTAGCCTCGGCGCCACGCGCTTCGAAATCCTGACCAAGGTCGGCATCCCGCGCGCCATGCCCTATCTGTTCGCTTCCCTGAAAGTCGCGATCACCTTGGCTTTCATCGGTTCGGTGATCTCCGAGACGGTGGGCGGCAACAACGGCATCGGCTTTCTGATGTTGTCGGCCAGTGCGCGCAACGATGCGCCGACGACCTTCGCCGGGCTCTTCGCCATCGCCATCATGGGCGTGGTGATGTACGCGATCTGCGCCCTGGTCGAGAAGCGCATGACCCGCTGGGCTTTCCGCGGCGAGCTGGTTAGCTGAGGGCCGCCTGGCCTGACGGCCTGTGTCTCGCAATCAAGATCAGGCCGGCACTGCAGCTGAGGCCCGCGCCGCAGAACATGTCGCGACGAGCCGGGCCACCAGGTCCATCTTGTCGATCAGCGGCTGCCGGCGGTGCCGCTCTGGCACGATTTTGGCATCGCACGCGGTCACGAACACGAAAGGGATGCGCTGCGCGGTGAGTGCGTCGGCGACCGCGAAGCTCAGTTCCGGACCGAGCATGATGTCGAGGCAGACGAGATCGACGCTCCGGGCGCGCAACTCGTTGAGGGCAGCGTCGACAGACGACGCCGAGCCAACCACGATGGCGCCTGCCTCGGTCAACATGTCCTCGATCAGTTCTGCAAGGAACGGCGAGTCTTCGACTACCAGGACTCGCAAGCCGTTGATTTTCAATTCGTGTTGCCCGTCCTCAATCGCCGGAGACTCAACAAGCGCCTTTTGCGCGAAAGCTGCTCCACTCTTGGCGACAGCTCTTTTGCCACATTCGCCGTGACCCGTTTATACGCACGCTGTGATCATTCAGAAACCAGCGCTTTCGGTTCTCGCTTTGCGCGGATCGTGCGGGCATCGTTACGGCGTGGGACAGGGGTAGGTGGTGCACCCGAGATTTGGGCACGGGGCACCGCCCGGAGAGGGAGAACATGCGACGATGTTGGCGGCTCGCGGCCGGCTTTTTGGCGTTTGGCGGCCTTGGGGCGTGTGTGACTGAGGATACGGCCTACCGCTTCGAGTACTCGCCACCCCCCTGGGCTTGCGCTCCACCCAGCCCTGGCCGTACGCCGGTGGCGCAGGCGAAGCCCTGCTCCCCGAGCGATCCGCGGGGTGGGCCAGCCTCGGCCATCCTGCGCGGCGAACCGGCGAAGCTGGACCCGCAGCAGCAAGAGGTCGTCATCGTTGGCATAACGAAGTGGCTCAAGAACCATTCTTCGGCGCGCTTCGGCCCCATGCAGGCGGTTCGCGATCCGCGCGGCCCGGTCGTCGTGTGCGGCTGGATCGATGGCCACAACGGCGCCGGCGCCTATCGCGGCATGTCACCCTACGTTGGGCTGCTGATGGGGTCGCGCAATGATGCCGAGTTCCTGGTTGTGGGAATAGGAGCTACGGCCCGCGAGCGAGCCGAGGTTCTTTCGCTTTGCGCGGAGGTCGGTGTGACGTCGCTATAGGAGTCAGAGCACCGCTTCGGCGACCACGCGTAGTGAGTCGACGGTGACGCCGCTCAAAAGCATCGAGCCGACTTCGTGGCGGCCGCCGGCTTCCTTCCAGGCCTGAAGGCGGTCCTTGATGCGTTCGGGACTGCCGACCAGAGAGGTCTCGTCGACCAGGGCGTCGGGCACCGCTGCGATCGCCTCGGCGCGGCGGCCGCCGAGGAAGGCGTCCTGGATCTTCGCGGCGGCAGCCTCGTAGCCCATATGTTTGGCGAAGTCGTTGTAGAAGTTCTTCGTCCGGGCCCCCATGCCGCCGATGTAGAGCGCGAGCTCCGGCTTCAGCGCATCTCGGCAGGCCTGCAGGTCGGGACCCATGCTGATGCGGACGAAGGGCGCGACGTCGAAATCGGCAAGAGTCCGACCGGGCCGCCCGCGGGCGATGCCCTCCCGCAGGGGCTTGGTCACCAACCCGGCCTTCTCGGGAGACATGAAGATCGGCAGCACGCCGTCGGCCACTTCACCGGCCACCTTGAGACCGATCGGCGTGATCGAGGCGGCGTAGATCGGCATGCCGGGATCGCCGTGCAGGATGCTCTTCAGCGGCTTGCCCAGCCCTGTCGCCCCGGGTCCCTTGTAGGGGATCTGATAGAGCTCGCCGTCATGCTGCAGCGGCGCTTCGCGCTTCAGGATCTTGCGCAGGATTTCGATGTACTCGCGGGTGCGCGCCATGGGCTTGCCGAACGGCACGCCATGCCAGCCCTCGACGACCTGCGGTCCGGAGGCGCCGATGCCCAGCAGGAAGCGATTGTTCGACAAGGCCTGCAGGGTGAGCGCCGTCATGGCGGTGCAGGCAGGCGTGCGGGCCTGCATCTGCATGATGCCGGCGCCGGCCTTGATGCGGCTGGTGCGGGCCAGGATCCAGGCGGTCGGCGTCACCGCGTCGGTGCCGTAGGCCTCGCCGCTCCACACCGAGGTGTAGCCCAGGCGTTCGGCTTCCAGGACCTCGTCAAGCGCGAGGTGATCGCCGTGATAGCGCAGGAGCATTCCGAGTCGCATGGTCATCCCTTTCGCAGGCCGGCCAGCAGCGGCATCGCCTCGGCGGCGAAGCGCTCGATCTGCTGGTCGCGCTCCTCATAGGGCCCGACGAAGTCGAGGATGAGGTGGCGCACGCCGGCCTGCTGGAACTTGAAGATCGTCTCGACCACGTCCTGGGGCGTCCCCAGCGCGCAGTAGCGTTGCGCGGCCTTGCGGAAATCCATGGCGTAGCGCTGGCTGAGCGACACCGTCGCGGCATCGAGCGCCTTCTCGTAGGTGTCGTCGATGCGCGTGAAGAGCAGGTGGGCGGTCCCGAAGCCGCGGTCGAAGGTGCGGGCCGCCTCGCTGGCGGCCGTTGCGATCTTTTCCAGTCCCTGGCGGTACATGTCGGGCGTGACGACGTAGGACATCCAGCCGTCGGTCATGCGTCCGATGCGCCGCAGCGCCGGATCGGCGCGGCCGCCGCACCAGATCGGCGGCCCGCCGGGTTGCCGCGGCGGCGGCTGCATCTTCACGCCCTCGAAAGTGAAGAACTTGCCGGCATGGGAGACCGGCTCGCCGGTCCACAGCTTGCGCATGATGGTGAGGCTTTCGCTCAGCCGCGCGCCGCGTTCGTTGAGCGGCACGCCGCAGGCCTCGTACTCCTTGGGAAACTCGCCACCCACGCCGACGCCGAAGATGAAGCGCCCTTCCGTCAGGTGGTCGAGCGTGGAAACCTGCTTGGCGACCGGGGTCGGATGGCGCAAGGGCAACAGATAGACGTCCGTGCCGAACACCAGGCGCCGGCTCAGCACGGCGGCCTGCGCGAGCTGCATCAGCGGGTCGAAGATCGCGATGGTGAAGGCGACGTGATCGCCCACCCACATCGAATCGTAGCCGCAGCGGTCGACCAGGCCGACCAGGTCCGCCAGTTCGTCGATGGTGGGCAGCCACGGCCCCTCGGCGGGCTCCGTGCGCCGATGGAGGGTCTGCACACCGATGCTGAGGTGGTCGTCCAGGGGCAGGTCCATGGCGCCTCGTTCCGATTATCTGAAAGCTGTCACCCCGAGCGAAGCGAGGGGCCTTTGCGGACCAGGAAAGGTCCCTCGCTGCGCTCGGGATGACAG